>NZ_CALAEQ010000096.1 GCF_937891065.1 uncultured Lutibacter sp.
CAAGAATTGTTTGATAAAGTTTTTGGACCAGATGTTGTAAAATCTAAAGAAGAATTGGTTGCTAAAATTAAAGAAGATGCTGAAAAGCAATTTCAAACTCAAGCAGATCAACAATTATTAAATGACGTTACTGAATATTTAGTAGAAAATACAAAATTTGATTTACCTACTGAATTTTTAAAAAAATGGTTAGCTGTTGCTGGTGAAAACCCAATGACTCCTGAACAAGCTTCTGAGGAATTTGACAAATCAGAGAAAGGATTGCGTTACCAATTAATTGAAGGCAAAGTGTTAAAGGATAGTGGTATTAAATTAGATTTTCCAGAGTTACAAGAATTCACAAAAGGTTTTGTAAAAACTCAAATGGCTCAATACGGACAATTAAATCCTGAAGAAAAAGAATTGAATGATATTGTACAAAGAGTACTTAGTAATCAAGATGAAGCTAAACGTTTACAAGAACAATTGGTAAGTCAAAAATTACTTAACTTTTATAAAGATAATATTACTTTTAAAGTAAAAGAAATGAATTATGAAGCATTTGTAAAAGAAGTTTACAAATAGAATAATTCAAACGATAAAAAAACTCCTTAATAAATTTATTAAGGAGTTTTTTTATATTTAATTTTTATAAAGTTTGTTGCCAATTCCAGGCTGAAAGTAATGCTTCATCTAAAGTTAATTCAGCTTTCCAGCCTAACTCATTATTTGCTAAAGTTGTATCTGCATAAGCAGCAGTAATGTCGCCTTCTCTTCGGTCAACTAATTTGTAATTTAATTTTTTACCTGTTACTTTTTCAAAAGATTTTATAATTTCTAACACTGAATTTCCCCTACCGGTTCCAATATTAAACACTTCAAAAGAAGTTTTATTATTGTTACTAAGTAATCTTCTTAAAGCAACAATATGTGCTTTGGCTAAATCAACAACGTGAAGATAATCTCTTACAGCTGTTCCGTCAGAAGTTGGATAATCACTTCCAAAGACTGATAATTCTTTACGAATACCAGCAGCAGTTTGTGTAACAAAAGGAATTAAATTTTGAGGAACACCAATAGGTAATTCTCCAATTTTTGCAGATTTATGAGCGCCAATCGGATTAAAATAACGTAAAGCGATTGCTGTTATTTCTGAAACTTTTGTGGTATCTTTTATAATTTCTTCTCCAATTTTTTTGGTATTTCCATACGGAGATTCTGCAGGTTTTACTGAAGCATTTTCTGTAATTGGCAGTTCATCAGCTTGTCCGTAAACGGTACAAGATGAACTAAAAATGAAGTTGTTTACAAGGTTAGCTTTCATTTCTTTTAATAAATAAACAAGAGAGCCAATATTGTTTTCGTAATATTCTAAAGGTCTTTCAACACTTTCACCCACTGCTTTTGAGGCGGCAAAATGAATAACACCAGCTACTTTATTTTCTTTAAAAAACTTTTGAACAGCCACTTTATCTTTTAAATCAATATTAAAGTAACTAGGCTTTATAGTTGTTATTGAAGTTATTTTATCAAGAACCTCAATGGTTGAATTTGATAAATCATCAATTATTAGAACTTCAAAACCTTCGTTTTGAAGTTCTACAACTGTATGAGAGCCAATAAATCCTAAGCCGCCAGTTACTAAAATTTTCTTCATTAGTTATTTATAAAATCTAAGATTGTTTTAATGATAAAATCTAGTTGTTCTGTGTCCAATTCGGTATGCATTGGTAAGGAGATAACTGTTTCTATTAACTCATTAGTAACGTTAAAATCAGCTTCGTTATAACGAGTATCTACATATGCTTTTTGACTATGTAAAGCAACTGGATAATAGATTGCATTTGGAATTCCATTATCTAATAAATGCTGATGTAATTCGTTGCGTTTTCCATTTGTAATTTTTAAGGTGTATTGATGAAATACATGGCAATCGCAATCGTCGCAAACAAATTCACAACCATTCCCCATTTTTGGAGTACTTATAAATTGTTCATTTTTAAAAGCATTGTTATAATAACGAGCCGCTTTTCTGCGCTCATTGCAATAAGCATCTAAATGTGTTAATTTTATTCTTAAAACGGCAGCTTGAATGCTGTCTAATCGAGAATTTACACCAACAACATCATGATAATAACGTTTGTACATTCCGTGGTTTACCATTCCTCTTAAAATGTGCGCTAAGTCATCATCATTTGTGAAAATTGCACCACCATCACCATAACAACCTAAGTTTTTTGAAGGAAAAAATGAAGTTGTACCAACATTTCCCATAGTTCCTGCTTTCTTTTTAGTACCATTACCAAAAGTATAATTTGCTCCAATAGCTTGTGCAGTATCTTCAATTACAAATAAGTTATGTGCTTTTGCAATTTCTAAAACAGCTTCCATATTTGCGCATTGTCCAAATAAATGAACAGGCACAATAGCTTTGGTTTTAGGTGTAATTGCTTTTTTCAAAGCTTCAATATCCATGTTAAAAGTGTCTTTTTCAACATCAACTAAAACAGGTGTTAATTGTAAAAGAGCAATAACTTCAACAGTAGCTGCAAATGTAAAATCGGCTGTGATAACTTCATCACCAGGTTTTAAACCTAACCCCATCATCGCAACTTGTAGAGCATCTGTTCCGTTTGCACAAGGAATTACGTGTTTTACACCTAAATATTCTTCTAACTCTTTTTGGAAACTATGCACTTCTGGACCGTTTATGTATGCTCCAGATTTTACAACTTCTAATATTTTTGAATCTATTTGATCTTGTATTTTATCGTATTGACCTAGTAGGTCAACCATTTGTACTTTTTTCATACTATGTAATTAAATGATATATTGAACAAAAATACAATAAAAGCAACTGGCAAGCAATCTTAAATATGCATATGTTTATACCATTTTATTCAAATAAATTAGAGGATAAATAGCGGTCGCCTCTATCTGGAATTATAGTTACAATAGTACCTTTAGTAAGTGTTTCTGCTAATTTTAATGAAGCTGCTACTGCGCCACCACCACTCATTCCTGAAAACACTCCTTCTTCTTTTGCTAATCTTTTAGTCATTTCACGAGCTTCTTCTTCACTTACTTCAATAATTTTATCTACTTTTTTAGGATTGAATATTTTAGGAAGAAATTCTTTTGACCATTTTCTAATCCCAGGGATTTTTGAATTATCGGTAGGCTGTGCACCAATAATTTGAATAGAAGCATTTTTTTCTTTTAAAAAAGTTGATGTTCCCATAATGGTTCCTGTTGTGCCCATGGCTGAAACAAAATGAGTTATTTTACCTTTGGTATCATGCCAAATTTCAGGACCTGTAGTTTTATAATGTGCTTTCCAATTGTCATCATTTGCAAACTGATTCAACATAAAATAACCTTTGTCAATTACTTGTTTTTCAGCATATTCCCTGGCACCTTCTATTCCAATTTCAGCAGATGTTAAGGTAACTTTTGCCCCATAAGCTTGCATAGTTTGAATACGTTCTTTAGTTGAATTTTCAGGCATAACCAATTCCATATGTAAACCAAATTGCTGTGCTATCATAGCCAATGCAATCCCAGTATTTCCACTAGTTGCTTCAATCAAATAATCTCCTTTTTTAATATCATTTCTTAAAAGAGCGGAATTAATCATATTAAAAGCGGGTCTGTCTTTAACACTTCCTGCTAAATTATTCCCTTCCAATTTCAGCAATAAAGAAACACCATCTTTTATCAGTAATTTTTGAACTTTTACCAAAGGTGTATTTCCTAAGAAATTAAATAAATTGTTAGATTCCATTAGTTAAAATTTAGGTTTTTGTTTCGTTTCAGTTGAATGATACACTAATGAATTTTTAGGAACGGATTTAGTAATCCAAACATTCCCTCCAATAGTACAATTTTCGCCAATAATAGTTTCACCTCCAAGAATTGTGGCATTTGCATAAATAGTCACATTATTTTCAACAGTTGGGTGTCTTTTTATGTTTCTTAGTTCTTTTGAAACTTGCAATGCGCCTAAAGTAACTCCTTGATAAATTTTTACAAAATCTTTAATTACACATGTTTCACCAATAACGGTTCCTGTAGCATGGTCAATAAAAAAGGACTTGCCAATAGTGGCTCCTGGGTGAATATCGGTTCCTGTTTTACTATGTGCATACTCGCTCATTAATCTTGGGATTAATGGTGTATTTAATAATAATAACTCGTGGCTAAAACGGTAAATTGCAATCGCATAAAAACCTGGGTAAGCTAAATAAACTTCTTCAATAGTGTTAGAAGCAGGGTCATTGTTCACTAATTCTTGAGCATCGAGATTTAAATTTTCTAAAATTGTTGGTAATTTATATAGAAAACTATTCCAAATTGTTTCACAAGAACCATCATTAATTAAACAAGCAAGTTTATAAATTTCTTTAAAATCTTCCTCTAATTGTTTAATGTTTCTCGCAACGCAAGCTTCAGAATCAAATAAGGTATGAAATAGATTATTTGTAAAATTTTCAGTTTTATGTTTTAGACTGAAATTTAAATGTGGTCTATTTTTATTTGCTATAATTTTTTGAATTATTTCTTCTTTTGTTGACATATATATTTTTGACGATTTTTGTTGAAACTAATTACCATTGTTTGTAAATACTTTCAAAAGGAATTCTAAAACGTTCACCATAAACACCTTCAGGTTTTCGAATTCCACAAGAGATTACCATGTTAACTTCACTTTTTGAAGGTAATTTTAATATTTTTTTTATGCGAAGCGTATCACTTCCTTCCATTGGGCAAGTGTCGTAATTTTCAGCAGCCATGCTTAGCATAAATGTTTGCGCAGCTAAACCAGCACTTTTATGAGCTACAATTCGCATATCTGACTTTCTAAGTTGTCTGTAACTAGGTTTGAAAAGTCCAGTAACCCAAGAAATAGCATACTTTATGTAGCCAAAAACCCCAAAAAAATCACTGTAAACAAAAGGCATTAATTTTTTATAATAATTTAAGGCGAATTTTTCACGCCCAGAATATTCATTTGTTGGTTTTACTCCAAATAATTGAGTTAAATAACTAATATGTGCTTTTACACGTTGTTTCCATACATCTTTACGTACTACAATTACAACCATTTCTTTTGCTGTGGTTGCTGCACTTTGGCCCAAACATGCAATTGCCAATTCAGCTAAGATTTTTTTTGAAGTTATATGATGAAATTCCCACAATTGCATATTGCTACTATTTGGCGCCAATGTTGCTTGCTGAATGCACTTTTTTACAATTTCAGAATCAATTTCTTTATTTTCATCATATACTCTAACAGAACGACGATAATTAATGGCATTTATAAGGCTTGTAGTATTTTTCATAGCTGTAAAACTAAACAAAAATAGTAGATTTTAGGCGTTTCAATTTTCAACTATTAAATAATAGTAGATTGGCCTAAATCTATATTGTTTTTATTGTAAAATGTATTTTCTTCATCTAAAATGAAATCTCTTAAAAAATTTCCAACACTTGTAGTTGAAAAGTGATTGGTAGCGTTTAAATCTGGCGTTGAAATATTTAAGTCTATAGATTTTTCAACAGCGTTTCTTATATCCTCAGCTTCTTCAAATAAATCGAAATGCTCTAGTAACATTGCAGCAGATAATACAGAAGCTAAAGGATTGGCAATGTTTTTACCTGTTGCTAATGGATAAGACCCGTGAATAGGCTCAAATAGGGCCGTGTGTTTACCAATTGAAGCAGAAGCTAACAAACCAATTGAGCCTGAAATAACACTCGCTTCATCTGAGAGAATGTCACCAAACATATTTTCGGTTAAGATTACATCAAACTGTTTTGGGTTTAAAATGAGTTGCATTGCAGCATTGTCAACAAATAAAAATTCTAATTTTATAGTTGGATATTCTTTGGCAATTTCAAGTACTCTTTTTCTCCAAAGACGAGAAGTTTCTAAAACATTAGCCTTGTCAACCAATGTTAATTTTTTTCGCCTTACTTGTGCAGCTTTAAAGGCTAAATGCGCTATTCTGTCAATTTCTTCAGTGGTATAAATACAGTTATCTGATGCTGAATTTCCGTCATCACTCAAGCTTTTTTCGCCAAAATAAATACCACCAGTAAGTTCTCTGTAAATTACAAAATCAACTTCTTTAATCACTTCTTCTTTTAGATTTGATTTATGTAGCAATGAATTGTAAGTGGTTATTGGACAGATATTTGCAAAAAGCCCTAAACTTTTCCGAAGTTCTAATAAACCTTGCTCAGGACGAATTTTAGCACTTGGATTGTTGTCATATTTTAATTCTCCAATAGCACCAAATAAAATTGCATCTGATTCAGCACAAATTTTAAGTGTTTCGTTAGGAAGTGGAACGCCATATTTTTCAATAGCTATAGCTCCAATTGAAGCTGTAACGTACTCGAAAGTATGCTGGTATTTTTCGGTAATAGCATTTAATACTTTTACTGCTTGTTGAGTTACTTCAGGACCAATTCCATCACCAGGAAGTAAAGCGATTTTTAATTTCATGTGTAATGATTCTAATTTTTAAAATCACATGGCGTTTGCCATAGTAATATCATTGCTAAAAATAATAAATATTTTGTTTAATTATTATTTTATTCGCTTCAATTTAGAAATTAGCAGCAGTTTTATGTACATGATTTAACTCCATTAAATGATGAATATCTTCATCATTAACTTGCTTATGAAAATCTGCAAATCTTAAAAATTGAGGATATAAATCATCCAATTCAATTTTAGTTAAATTATATCCAACATTTTTAGCACGATATGCTAAAGCTGCTCTACCACTTCTTGCTGTTAAAATAATTGAAGATTCATTTACACCAACATCAGCAGGGTTCATTATTTCGTATGTTTCTCTATTTTTTATTACACCATCTTGGTGAATTCCTGAGCTATGCGCAAAAGCATTTTCACCAACAATTGCCTTGTTTGGCTGTACTCTCATTCCCATACTATCTTGTACTAATTGACTAGTGCTGTATAATAATTTACTATTTATTCCTGTTTCTAAATTTAAGTAAGGATGTTGTTTTAAAATCATAACCACTTCTTCTAATGAAGTGTTTCCTGCACGCTCTCCAATTCCATTAATTGTGCATTCAATTTGACGTGCGCCATTTTGAACACCTGCAATTGCATTGGCAGTTGCTAAACCTAAATCGTTATGGCAATGACAAGAAATAATGACATTATGAATTCCTTTTACGTTTTCTTTTAAATATTTTATTTTAGCTCCATATTCATCAGGTAAACAATAACCTGTAGTGTCAGGAATATTTAAAACAGTAGCTCCAGCTTTAATAACTTGCTCTAAAACTCGAGCTAAATATTCATTATCTGTTCTACCAGCATCTTCAGCATAAAATTCAACATCTTCAACAAAAGTTTTTGCGTAAGCAACTGCGTCAACAGCTCTTTCAATTATTTTTTCTTGCGTTGAATTAAATTTATGAATTATATGAGAATCAGAAGTTCCAATTCCAGTATGTATTCTTGGTCGTTTAGCATATTTTAGTGATGCAGCTGCAACTTCAATGTCTTTTTTATTTGCTCTTGTAAGTCCACAAACTATAGCGTTTTTTACTAGTTTTGAAATTTTTTCTACAGATGTAAAATCACCCGGACTTGAAACAGGAAATCCAGCTTCAATTACGTCTACACCTAAAATATCAAGACGTTCAGCAATGATTAATTTTTGTGCTGTATTTAACTTACAACCAGGAACTTGCTCGCCATCTCTTAAGGTTGTGTCAAAAATTTGGACTTTATTATTGCTCATTTTTGATTTTTTTTTATCACATTTGAATTACCAAAAATAATACTAAACGTTTTTTGTATATTTCAACAATTGAATTGTTTACTATATTCAAATAATATTTTTTTTTGTAAATCACTAATAATCAATAAAGTAAAATAATTTTGTTACAATGGCTATAGAGCAAAAAGATGTTCTTTTTACGTTAGTAAAGTCGCTTTCTAAATCTGAAAAAAGACAATTTAAGTTATATGTTGGAAGGTTAGGTGGAAATGCAGACGCTAACTTCATTTCTTTATTTAATTTATTAGATAAGGTAAGTGCTTTTAATGATGATTTAATTTTAAAAAAAACCAATATTAAAAAGCAGCAAATATCAAACACAAAAGCACATTTATACAAACAAATTTTGGTGAGTTTACGGTTGAATCCTGTTCATCAAAATGTACGGTCTCAAATTAGAGAGCAATTTGATTTTGCAGCAATATTATATAGCAAAGGTTTGTATAAACAAAGCCTAAAAATATTAGAGAAAGCTAAAGAATTAGCATTAAGTACAGGTGAAAATAATTCAGCTTATGAAATAGTTGAATTTGAAAAAGTGATTGAATCTCAGTATATTACTAGAAGTTTAAGTAACAGAGCTGATGAATTAGCAAAGCAAGCAAAAGAGTTAAGTCTAAGAAACGTAAGAGCTAGTAAATTATCAAATTTATCTCTTCAATTGTATAGTTTAATGTTAAAAGAAGGCTATGTAAAAGATGATGTTGATTCAAAAAAAGTAACATTATATTTTGAAAAAAGGTTACCAAGTTATAAATTATCTGAATTAGGATTTAGAGAGCGGTTATTTTTATACAAAGCATATTTATGGCATAGTTTAATTATGCAAGATTTTGTTTCGGGTTATAAATATTCACAAAAATGGGTAGACTTATTTGAGGAAAATCCTGAAATGAAAATTCAAAATCCAGTTTTTTACTTAAAGGGAGTTAATTATTTATTAGAATCGTTGTATTTAATTAAGCACAAAACGAAGTTTAATAAAGTACTTGAGAAATTGAATTTTGATATTGAAAATGAGAATATTTCTTTAAATGAAAACACAACTACATTAACTTTTTTATATTATTCTCAAAATAAATTAAACCTTTATTTTTTAGAAGGTAGGTTTCATAAAGGAATTGTTTTTACTACAAAATTATTAAAAGAATTACAAAAGTTTGAAACCAAAATTGATGCACACCATATCATGGTTTTTTATTATAAAATTGCGTGTATGTATTTTGGAGCAGGCAAAAATGAAGAATGTATTTTTTATTTAGAAAAAATTATTAGTAATAAAGACTTAAAGATGCGCGAAGATTTATTGTGTTTTACGCGTGTTTTAAATTTGGTTGCACATTATGATGCGGGGTTAGATTATGATATTGATAAACTTATAATATCAACTTATAAGTTTTTAATTAAAATGAATGATTTACACGAAGTACAACGTAAAATGATATCATTTCTTAAAAATTTAAGTACTATTTACCCACAAGATATTCATAAGGCATTTGTGAAATTACATAAAGAATTAAGTGAGTTTGAAAATCATCCTTACGAAAAGCGTGCATTCTTATATTTAGATGTTATTTCGTGGCTAGAAAGTAAAATTCAAAATGTACCAGTTGAAGTAATTATCAAGCAAAAAGCAAAAAAAATGATAAAGTAATAGGTTGTAAAACTCTTTTGGTAAAATAAGTTTTGAGTTTACTGTTATTTGCGTTTTTGCCCTCTAGTTTTAGGTTTTTTGTATTTTTTTGCAATTTCTCTTCTGTAAGATCCACCTAAATTTACGCGTGTATTTTTTTCCTTTTTTTCGTGAAAAGCAGCTCCACTTGGCTCTGTAAGTGTTTTTTTCTGACTTGTTTTTTCAGCTTCTACTTTTGGCATTTCTTCATCAATCATCTGTTTAGATATGATGATGTTTTCAGGAAGATCTAAAACGTTAATTTCAGTATTCATTAAAAGTTCAATTTCACCTAAATAGTCAGCTTCTTCTTCTGTGAAAAATGCGATAGTAGTTCCTTTTTGCTCTGCTCTACCAGTTCTACCAATTCTATGCATGTAATTTTCTGGCTCTTCAGGGATATTAAAATTTATTACATGACTCACATCTGTGAAATCTAAACCACGTGCAATAATGTCGCTTGCAATTAACACATTAAAAAAACCTTTTTCAAAATTATTTACTGCACGTAAACGATAATTTTGGGTTTTATTAGAGTGAATTACATTTGTTTGTCCTGGAATTAAAAGTTCTAACTCTTCAAATAAAATATTTGCTTGCTTTTTGTTTTTTACAAACACCAATACTTTTTTAAAAGTTTCTTTATCTTTTAGTAATTGTACCAAAAAGTTAACTTTTGTATAAAAATTTGGAACAGGATATGCTTGTTGTTCAATAGTGTCTAAAGGACTTCCACTACTTGCAATTTCAATTTTAACGGGAGATTTAAAAAACTGATCTAATAAACATGCAACTTCTTTGGTTAATGTTGCCGAAAATAAAATACTTTGACGTTTTTTTGGCAATAAATCAAGCAGGGTAATTAATTGTGGTCTAAAACCAAGATTCATCATCTCATCAACTTCATCAATTACTAACTTTTGAATATGTTTTAGTTTTAAAATACCATCTAACGCTAAATCTAATAAACGACCAGGAGTTGCCACTAAAATATCTTGACCTTCATATATTAATTGTTTTTGCTTATTTAGGTTTGTACCTCCATAAACACCAGCAAATCGTACATTAATATAGGGTGTTAAACTTTCAATTTCTCCAACTACTTGCACTACCAATTCTCTGGTTGGTACAATAATTAAAACGCGTGGGTATTTTTGTGTAGAAAATGTAAGTTGTTTTAAAATTGGGAGCAAATACGCAAATGTTTTACCTGTTCCGGTTTGGGCAATACCAACCATATCTTTACTACTCATAATTACTGAAAAGGCTTTTTCTTGAATTGGAGTAGGTGTTGTGAACCCCATTTCGTCTAAAGCATCTAATAAAAATCGGTTTAAGTTTAAATCGGAAAAAGTCATTGTTGTATTTTTTGCAAATGTAATACTTAAATAGTTAATAAGTTACACAGTTTTAAAATTGCAAAATGTAAACGTTATGTCTTAGCTGCTTTCGCAGAAATTTCATTGGTTTAGAAGAAAAGATATTAAAACATAATAGTCAATACTATTTGTTACTCTATTAATTCAAATAACAACCAACTATTTGGGTCTAATTTAATTTCCTTTACATCTCCCGTTGTAGCAATAATATAAGGTGCTGTTTTATCTGTAATTTGAATGGTTTTTATCTCTGAAGAACCATCACTATAAATCATTTCAATATCAAGTGGAAGTTGAAAAACGGTTTCTTGAGTTTGATCAATTATAATTCGAAGTTTATTATTGTGGTAAATCCAATTGGTTTTTAATATTGGATGGCCAATTTTTTTAAGCCATTGCTTAAAGAAAATATCTAAATTTTGATTTGATATTTGGGCCATTACATTTTTAAAATCGTTTGTAGTGGCATTGTTAAATTTATATGTTGAATAGTAAGTTTTAATGCCTTTCCAAAATGCTTCATCACCAATTTGTTTTCGAAGCATATGCAAAACCCAAGCACCTTTATTATAAGAATTAGCATTTAGTAATTGCATGTAATTGGTAGTTTTTGTATCAATTACAGGTGATTGCTTACTTTTGTGAAACTTAAAAATTGTTTCACGTTCTTCATTTATTCTTTTTAAAAAGTCATCTTCACCTTTTTCATTTAAAATGTATAAATCGGTAAAATAAGTTGCAAAACCTTCACTTAACCAAATATGAGACCAATCAATTTCTGAAACAGAATTTCCAAACCATTGATGTGCAATTTCGTGAGCAATTAAATCTTCATGTTCTTTTTTGCCTGTAACATATTCTTCAAAGTAAAAAATATTTCCTGCATTTTCCATTCCTCCAAAACGTGTTTTAGATTGTACGTTTGCTAATTTTTGAAATGGGTATTCGCCAATATTTTCAATAAAAAAGTTAAGAATATTTTTGGTTGTGGAAAAATCGTAAAAGCCTTGTTCTTTTGTTTGTGGATATACCCAATTTGAAACAGGAATGTTATGTGTTTCACCAATATTTTGCACCGCAAATTTAGCAATTCCAATAACCATTACTTTGGTTGGTAGTGGCACTTCAGTTTTCCAGTGATATTGTTTTGTTGTATTTGTTATGTTAGTTTCTTCAATCTGAAAACCATTAGCTATTGTTTGATAATGGTTCGGTGCTTCAATAATATATTCAACAGTTGCTTTATCAGAAGGATGATCTATGCAAGGAAACCAGTGGTGAGCTCTATTTGGCCAATTGTCTCCAAAAAAAGTTCTATCACCGTGTAAATTTTTACTAATCACCAATCCGTCATCCGGAACCCCATGATATTTTATAATATAGGTGTATTCTATTCCAGGAAAAGTATGTATTGGCTGAATTAAAATTTTGTTATTTTCATGCGTAAACGAAACTTTCACATTATTTTGGTAAATAGAATCTACAACCATTCCTAAACCACTTATACTATCTTTTTTAACTAAATCGAGTTGAAATTCACTCAATAATGCTTTAAATTTTAAAGAAATATCCATAGTTGCATCAATACTATTTGTAGTGTCATTCACAATAAGTGCTAATTTATAGTGTTGTATGTCAATAGTATTAAGGCGTTGTTTGTAACTTTGAGCAGTAGTTGTCGCCTGAATTAGAAGTAACAAAGCAACTAAATAAAAAGGGGTTTTCATCTTAAAAAATATTTTGAATTTCAAATATACATAGAAAAACGTACAATTTTAATTACAATTTAAGAATTAGGAATTCCTTATGAATTAACAAACCCACTATTAATAAAATACTTCTTATCTTTGCACACTTAATATTTTAAAAAACTGTAAAATGAATTACGGAAAAGAATTTAAAAAATTTGCAACAAAGGATCAAGGAATCAGTAGTATGTACTACGATAAATTGGTAAGTAGCGTTACACCATATATTATTGAAGAGCGTCAATTAAATGTTGCTCAAATGGATGTGTTTTCACGTTTAATGATGGATAGAATTATTTTTTTAGGCACAGGAATTGATGATTATGTAGCAAATATTATACAAGCACAATTGTTGTTTTTAGAAAGTGTAGATAGCTCAAAAGATATTTCAATCTACATTAATTCTCCAGGTGGAGGTGTTTATGCAGGATTAGGAATTTATGATACTATGCAGTTTATAAAACCAGATGTTGCAACTATTTGTACAGGTATGGCAGCTTCTATGGGAGCAGTACTTATGTGTGCTGGTACAAAAGGAAAACGTTCAGCGTTACCACATTCACGTGTTATGATTCACCAACCTTTAGGTGGTGCACAAGGACAAGCAAGTGATATTGAAATTACGGCTCGTGAAATTATGAAATTAAAAAATGAATTGTATGAAATAATTTCGAAGCATTCTGGACAAACAATGGAAAAAGTCCATGCAGATTCAGACCGTGATTATTGGATGAAAGCTGATGAAGCAAAAGCATATGGTATGATTGATGAAATTTTAATTAGAAAATAAATAAAAGTTAACTATTGAATTAACTTTTAACCCTAATTTATTAAACTTAAGAACCAAAAGAATGGCAAAAGATGAAGTTTTAGAATGTTCGTTTTGTGGTAGAAAAAAGCCAGAAACTGATTTGCTAATTGCAGGATTAGACGCACATATTTGTGATAAATGTATAGAACAAGCTCACGGAATTGTAATTGAAGAAACAGCTCAACAAAGCTCTTCTAGCCTTACTTCTGAATTAATTGTAAAAAAACCCAAAGAAATTAAAGCGTTTATTGATCAATATATGATTGGTCAAGATAAAGCAAAACGTGTGATGTCTGTTGCGGTTTACAATCATTACAAGCGTTTATTACAACCTGAATCGAAAGATGAAGATGAAATAGAAATTGAAAAAAGTAATATTGTTATTGTTGGAGAAACAGGTACTGGTAAAACGTTAATTGCACGTACTATTGCAAAAATGTTGAACGTTCCGTTTTGTATTGTGGATGCTACTGTTTTAACGGAGGCAGGTTATGTAGGTGAAGATGTTGAAACTATTTTAACACGTTTATTGCAAGCCGCTGATTATGATGTGAAAAAAGCTGAAAGAGGAATTGTTTTTATTGATGAAATTGATAAAATAGCGCGTAAAGGTGATAATCCTTCAATTACACGCGATGTTTCAGGTGAAGGAGTTCAACAAGCATTGTTAAAATTATTGGAAGGTTCAGTGGTAAATGTTCCGCCAAAAGGAGGAAGAAAACATCCAGATCAAAAATTTATTGAAGTAAATACCAAAGATATTTTATTTATGGCTGGTGGTGCTTTTTCTGGAATCGATAAAATTATTGGAAAACGTTTAAATAGACAAGCTGTTGGTTATAGCGCATCTATTAAAGTTGATAAAGTAGATGAGGATAATTTGTTACAATATATTATACCAAGTGATTTAAAAGCATTTGGATTAATACCAGAAATTATTGGTCGTTTACCAGTGCTAACACATATGAATCCGTTAGATGCTGAGACACTTAGAGCCATTTTAACAGAGCCTAAAAACTCTATTATAAAACAATATCAAAAGTTGTTTGAAATGGATGGTATTGATTTTACTATCAATGAAACTGCATTAGGATACATAGTTGATAAAGCTGTAGAATACAAATTAGGAGCTCGTGGTTTGCGTTCGCTATGTGAAGCAATTTTAACAGATGCCATGTTTGAGTTACCAGGAACTGAAGAAAGTGAATTAAAAATCACCAAGAAATACGCTGAAGATAGAATTAATCAGTCTACTTTAAAAAGATTAAAAGCGGTTTCGTAGTTTATAATAAATAACAAAATAAAATTTAATCACGCTTTACTTTTTAAAGCGTGATTTTTTTATCTAAATTTTGTAATTTAGAAATCTTAAAAAAACAATATTGATTTCAAGAGATACCATAGATAAAGTTTTTGAAGCTGCTCGGGTAGAGGAGGTTATTGGCGAATTTGTTCAATTAAAAAAAGCAGGAAGCAATTGGAAAGGGTTAAGCCCGTTTTCTGATGAGCGTTCTCCTTCCTTTATGGTTTCACCAGTGAAACAAATTTGGAAAGATTTTAGTACAGGAAAAGGGGGGAATGCGGTTTCATTTATTATGGAACATGAACATTATTCTTATCCTGAAGCCATTCGATATTTGGCAAGAAAATACAATATTGAAATAGACGAAACCGAGCAAACTGATGAACAAAAGGAACAAGCAGACGAGCGCGAAAGTATGTTTTTGGTTTCAGAATTTGCGAGCGGTTATTTTCATAAAACATTATTAGAAGACCCACAAGGGAAAGCAATTGGGTTAAGTTATTTTAAAGAACGTGGTTTTACTGATAAAATCATTAAAAAATTTCAATTAGGGTATTCTTTAAATGAATGGGAAGCTTTTACTTCAGAAGCATTAAACAAGGGATACAATTTAAAATATTTAGAATCTACCGGACTTACCATTGTTAAACAAGATTTGTTAACTTCAACAGGAACCAAACAATTCGATCGTTTTAAAGGACGCGTTATGTTCCCTATTCATAGTATGAGTGGGAGAGTGTTAGGTTTTGGAGGTCGGATTTTAACAAATGATAAAAAAGCTGCTAAATATTTAAATTCACCTGATAGTGATATTTACCATAAAAGCAATGTTTTATATGGTATTCATTATGCAAAACAAAGCATTGCAAAAGAAGATAACTGCTATTTGGTTGAAGGGTATACTGATGTTATTTCAATGCATCAATCAGGTATTCATAATGTAGTTTCTTCATCTGGAACTGCACTTACTGAAAATCAAATTCGGTTAATAAACAGACTTACTAAAAATATTACCATTCTTTTTGATGGTGATGCAGCCGGTATAAGAGCATCAATTAGAGGGATCGATTTAATTTTAGAACAAGGAATGAATGTAAGAGTACTTATGTTTCCTAATGGTGATGATCCCGATAGTTTTGCTAAAAAAGTTTCAGAAGAAGAATTAAAAGAATATTTACAAAATAATTCGCAAGATTTTATCAATTTTAAAGTGTCATTGTTGATGGAAGAAGCGAAGAATGATCCCGTAAAAAAAGCGGGGTTAATTCGTGATATTGTGGTGAGTATTTCTAAAATACCAGATAGTATTCAGCGTGAAGTTTACATTCAAGAATGTTCAAGAATTATGGATATTTCTGAAACTGTGTTGTTTAGTGAATTGGCGCAACTTTTTAACAAAGCAAAAAGAGAAACTTCAAAGAAACCTGATTATAACGAACCGCCTATGGATGTGTTATATCCAGAAATGGCTTTGCAAAAAACACCTCAGCTTGAAAAGGTGAATGAGCTTAAAAAATACGAGCGAGAAATCATCAAAATTTTACTGCTATATGGTAATAATGAAGTTGAATTTGAAAATTTTGTTGCAAGTGAAGAGGTAGATTCTAATAAAGAGAAACCATCTAGAAAAGAGTTTTTTTTAAATGCAGTTTCTAATGAAATATATTTGAATTTACAAGAAGATGAGATTGAATTTACCGATGAAACTTTCAAGCAAATTTATTATGAAATAATTCATCAATTAAATCAAAATGAGCTAGTAAAGGTTGACTCATTTATAAATCATTCTAAAACAGAAATTGCACATTTAGTAACCAATATTTTAATGGATGACGAAAAACATACGTTAAGTAATTGGGAACGAAAACAAGTGATTGTTAAAAGTAAAGAAAAGGATTTATCTAAAATGGTACTCGATGCTATTTATAATTTACGCCGTGTACTTATTGAGCAAAAAATTACGTCATTAGTTACCAATGTGAGTGTTGAAGAAGAAAGAGATCAAATTTTAGAAACTGTAGTGAATTACACGAGTTTAAAATTGCGTTTATTTGAACGGTTAAATAGAGTGATTTAATAGTTAAGTTTAATTATTGATTTACCACTAAAGTTAACATTCCTAATGAACAACTTATTACAAAAATAATGATAAGAAATAAGAAAATGATCTTCAGTGTTTTCATAGTGTTTTTTTAAAATTCATATATTTTATTTAATTAATAAATTTTAATTTCTGCAGGTTAATAAAGCATTTAATTATTTGTTTGAATTATTATAGGTCTTAATTCATAAAGATGCGCTTTTTTGTATTTCATTACCCAAAGAAATGGAACTAATAAAAAAAAGCCTCCAATCATAGCTCCAACATCAATTTCTTCATCTTTTGAGAAAGTAGCATTACATATTTCATAACCTTCTTTTTCAATTCTAATAGAATTTGTACTTCCAACTATTTTTAAATCTCTGTGTTTATATGGAGTATTCCCAACCATCTCACCATTTAAGTATAATTTCGAGTTGGATGGAATAGAAGTAATTATTGTATTACTAGCACAGCTTGTCAATAGTATAATTAGAGATAATAAAACTGCAATTGACTTAAATATGTTTATTTGCATTTCTAAATTATTTAGTTTGAAGAGTTATTAAAAAACGGATTAATAAAGATTATATACATATTTTCTTATTAATCCGTTAGAATGTGTTTTAAAGAAAGTTGAAATTATTTGAACTCAACAATATCAGCACTAACATAACATTTTACGGTATAAACTATACCTAAAAAATTTGATAATTTAAAATCTACAACTAAATTTGCTATTGCTTGATTATTTCTCAAAGGATTATTAGCTAACATTTTTTCTTTAGCTTCGTTTACAATTGCTTCTCTTTTCATTCCTCCAAACCCTAAAACATATGTAGCTTGAGACAAACCTTGAACATTTTTTTGTGCGTAGGTAAAATTGTTTGAACTAAGTGCAGCTGAATCAGACATAGATCCTGATAACCCAGCAGCACAACTTGTTAAGAAAATGGCAATTGATAAAATAAAAACTGATTTTAGTATTAATTTTTTCATACAATAAATTTTATTTTTTTCCTACTCGTATGGCTTTTCAGTAACGCCACGTTTTTTAAAGTGGGTTCTGTTCTCCACTGCAGTTTAACATGATATTCTTGAATATATCACTTCAAATTTAACTTCATTAAAAAACAAAACCTTACGGTTTTCCGTAAGGCTTAGCATTTCTTTTTCATTTATTGGTATAGCAAATTCCCTAATAACAATTCAAATGTAATTCCTTAAAACAAAAAAACCTTACGGCTTTCCGTAAGGCATTCAATTAAATAAATATTTTTTAAACGAGTCCTAAATCTTTCGCTATTGACACCAAATGCGTAGGATTATTAGCATTGAAATGCTCTTTTAAAAATTTCAACCGTTTTTCAATGGTACTAATACTTGTTGGTGACCAATTTTTTTCTTTTAAAATATCACTTATTTCTTCTTGTAAGTGTCCTTTAGATAGGCATTCTATTAAGAAAATATCATAATCAGCTATTTCAATCGCCTTACTTTTAGACATTGCACCAGCAACCTGTGGAGAAATATAAATACTTTCTGAACTGAATATTTTTTGGATGGCATTTTTTAGCTCTCTTAAACCTTCCCTGCTTTTCCAAACATACCCATTTATTTTATGTTCATTAAATAATGTTTGAATTCTATATTCCTTTTCTTCAACAGAAAACACAATAATTTTTAAATTAGGGAACTCATTTCTAACAGCTTTTATTAAGTCATCTCCAGAAGTAATTTTTTGTTTTAAATAATCTTCGTCAAATGATAAATCACTAATTAACAAATCAAAAGGTTCGTTATTTAAATGTGCACTTTTTAACTTTAAAAAGGCTTCATCACAATACTGGACATACTGTATTTCTGGAATTCCTAAATCGGTTAATTGAGACTTTATTCCACTATTGATAAAGTCCATATCTTCTGCTATTAATACTTTTTTAAACATAGCTTTTATTTTTTAAAACTAATAAATGCTTTAAATCCGTTATTTAAAGATGTTTCAAAAGTAATAGTTCCATTAATAGATTTTATACGGGTTTCCACATTCTTAAGACCATTTTTTGTAGATAAAGTATCAAATTCTAATCCAATACCATTATCAGAATAATTTATAAAATATTGATTTCTATCTTTTTTGAAGGAAATTGCAACCAATTTGGCTTTACTATGTTTCTTCATATTCACCATCAATTCTTGTAAGATTCTGTATATTTCAACTTGTTTATCTTCACTAATCAATACCAATTCAACACTAGCAAGGTTTTTTAGAATAACGCTGGTTTCATCCGTGTTAAAACTAGTAAGTAGTGTTTTTAAAGAATTCTCAAATTTTTCTCCCGTTTCAACTGTATTATTTTGATGTGAAATATTTCGAGTTAATAAATACACCTTTTCTAAATCACCTAGAAGCTGCTCTTTCGTTTCTTTTGTGTATTGAATTTTATTCATAATATTCACCACATTATTAGCGACTTCATCATGAATTTTTTTTGCAATGCGTGTTTCGGTTTTATAAACTTCTTCTCGTTTCTCTTGCTGATGCTTTTGTTTTCTGTAGTACACAAAAATTAATAAC
>NZ_CALAEQ010000097.1 GCF_937891065.1 uncultured Lutibacter sp.
AACCTTCAATAACTTGTCTAACCGACGTTACGCCATTTTTATGTCCAAAAACTCTTGGTTTCCCTTTCAATTTAGCCCAACGGCCGTTACCATCCATAATTACGGCAATATGATTTGGTACTGGGTTTTTAGCTATTTGAGATTTTAATTGTTCCATTAACGTGGTGTTGCATAACAAGGAGGTCTCCCAAATGAATAAACTAGTGATATACCACTTAAAACATACCAATCGTTATTGTTTGGGTTTCCAAAAGTTAGAGATGGTATATTAGTGTTGTTATAATCTAAATCATCTTCAAAAGTATAACGGGCTCTTATTTCTAGTGCTATAGCTAAATCGCCAAATAATTTAGTTTTATATCCAATACCAAAAGGAATAGCAAAGGAAGTTTTTGAACTATATTCATATTCTTGAGGGGCGGTTTCAGAACTTACTGTCTTATAATTAAAAGCAACTATTTCAAACAATAAATAAGGTGTATGAGTTTTTCTGAAATCGTTTAAATTGTATTCAAAGTAATTAAACTCTAATCCTACAGCCAATTCTTTAATGCTGTTATTGAAACTTAAATGGGGGTTCCTTTTCAATCTTCCTGGATTTGTAGCATCAGCATCATCTGAAGAAATTTGGGCGTAGGTAAATGTTCCTCTAAGTGCAATTCTAGGGTTCATATTCCATTTATAGATAAATCCACCCATAATATTGTTCGGATTTACATAATATTCAGGACCAATGTCTCCAATATAATTACTACCACCAACAAAAATACCAACTTCGTTGATTTGTGCTTCGGAAGTAATTGTGATACAGCTGAATATAATAAATAAAACTAGTCTTTTCATAAATAAAATAGCTCGCAAATATATATAATTATAGTCGTTTTTTGAAGTTAATCAAAGTCTTTTTTGATAAACTGCTTATAAATGAAAATATTGTAGTTTCAGTGAACTACTTTTTAATAAAAACGATTTATACTTAATTTCGAGTGTCTTGTCCCCAAAGTAATTTCTCTCTAAGTGTTTTAATAAAAGTTTGCTGTTCAATTTCTACCATTCTAAGGTTAAAATCAGACTTTTTTATGGATACTTCAGTGTTGCTATTTATGGTTGTAATTCTTGAATCTAGTGATAAGAAAAATTTATCTTCTCTACCGCTCACTTTAAATTTAACAATTGTATCATCAGGAATTACTAATGGTCTTGCATTTAAATTGTGTGGCGAAATAGGTGTTATTGCAAAACTTTTAGCTTGTGGTATAATTATAGGCCCTCCGCAGCTCAATGAATATCCTGTAGAACCAGTTGGTGTTGCAATAATTAATCCATCTGCCCAATACGAAGTTAAATATTCATTATCTAAATAAGTTTCAATTGTAATCATAGAAGCTGTATTTTTCCTATTTACAGAAACTTCGTTTAGTGCAAAATTTAGAGAAGCTAAACTTTCAATTTCGGGCAATGTAGTTACACTTAATAAGGAACGTTCTTTTATTACAAATTGTTTTTTTAATAATAATTCAACCGCAGTTGATATTTCCTCTTTTTGTACAGTTGCTAAAAATCCCAATCTACCAGTATTTATCCCAACAATAGGAATGTTAGAATCTCTTACAAAAGTTACAGCTCTTAAAATAGTACCATCTCCACCAATGGTAAACATAAATTCAAATGAATTATTAAGCTCTTTATAAGATTCAAAGGTTTTAACATTTGTAATTTTAAGATGCTCTTCTAGTCCTAAACAATAATTTTTTTCAATGTAAACTTCAATTTTATGGCTACTTAAGATGTTAATTAACTCTTCAATATACTTTTTATCTTCAGCTTTATAATATTGTCCGTATATAGCAATTTTCATTCTTAGATATTTAAGTATTTTTGTAAATAGTTGGTTCTGTCTTTTAGCTCTTCTAAATAAAAATCTTCTTTATGGTTCGATAGCACTTTATAGTTATAGCGCCTAAATGACTGAATAATTTCATTGATATCTTGTGAGCTAAATTTAAGTGTGATTTTAACAGTAGTTGCATTTGATTCAGAAATAAAAATGCCTAATAATTTACCATTGTTAGATTCAACAATTTGGCAAATTTCACTAAATGAATAATCTCTAATTTCTTTTTCTAAAAGTAATATAACACCTTCATTATTTAAAAAAGGAGTTTCATTATAAATATGCAATATTTCAATTAAATCGTAATAGCCTATGTATTCATTTCCAGTATTTAAAACTGGAATTAAATTAGTCTCATTTGAAGCGAAAACGTTAATTATTTCTAATAAATTTACACTTTCATGGATAAAAAATAAATTAAATAAATAACTAAAATCATTAAGGCTTTTATTTTTATCATCAATCCCCTGAACATCATTTTCAGAAATTAAACCAATAAGTTTATTGTCTTTAACTATAGGAAAGCAACAATAATTAGTTTCATTAAAAAAGGATCTTGCTTCTAACACCGTTGTTTCAAGTGTAAAGGCTTTATATTCATTTAATATGTAAGGGGTTGTTTCCATACAGTTTCTTATTGGTCTACAAATTAATCAAAAATAAAACCAAAAACATATTCTTAGTTCGTAAATTTGCTCACTAATTAAAAATAATAATTTTTAACAATGACAAAGTTAAGTGTAAATGTAAATAAAATTGCTACGTTACGTAATTCTAGAGGTGGAGATTTTCCAAATGTTGTAAAGGTATCTTCTGATATTGAGAGTTTTGGTGCAGAGGGAATTACCATTCATCCACGTCCAGATGAGCGTCATATTAGATATCAAGATGCTTACGATTTAAAAAAAATAGTGACTACCGAATTTAACATAGAAGGAAATCCAATACCGAAATTTATGGAAATGGTATTAGCTATTCGTCCAACACAAGTTACTTTAGTACCAGATAGTATTGATGCAATCACCTCAAATGCAGGTTGGGATACTTTAAAACATCAATCTTTTTTAAAAGAAATTATTGCTGAATTTAAATTAAAAGGAATTAGAACTTCCATTTTTATTGATACCGATTTAAAACTTATTGAAGCGGCAGCAAATACGGGAGCTGATAGAATTGAGTTATATACCGAAGATTTTGCTACACAATATGGTCTTGGTAATAAAGAAGCTATTAAACCCTATACAGAGAGTGCTTTGTTAGCTTTTGAACTTGGCTTAGGTGTAAATGCTGGTCACGATTTAAGTTTGGACAATATTCAGTTTTTTGCTGAAAACACTCCAAATTTATTAGAAGTTTCGATAGGTCATGCTTTAATTGCAGAGTCGTTGTATTTGGGTTTAGAGAATGTAATTAATATGTATAAGTATAAATTAGGTTTAGGTTCTAAATAATTGTCAAATCTACTTAGGCAGTAATCTCATAAATAGAATTTCAAAACTCAAAACTAAAATGAAAGTTTTACATTCAACAATTTTAGGAAGCGGACAACCTTTACTCATTTTGCATGGGTATTTTGGAATGAGCGATAATTGGAAATCACTTGGAGTTCAGTTTGCTATAAACTTTGAAGTACATTTAATAGATCAAAGAAATCATGGACGAAGTTTTCATTCCGATGAATTTGATTATGAATTAATGGTTGAAGACTTGTACTTTTATATTGAACAGAATCATTTAAAAAATGTAATACTCCTCGGTCACTCCATGGGAGGAAAAGTAACAATGCAGTTTGCAGTAACTTATCCAGAATTAGTCAGTAAATTAATTGTTGCAGACATTAGTCCGAAGTATTATAAACCACATCACGAGTATATTTTAGCCGGTTTGAACTCGATAAATTTCACACTTCATACTACACGGAAAAAAGTAGAAGAAGCATTAAGAATTTATATTGAAGAAGAAGAAATTCTTCAATTTTTATTAAAAAATGTATACTGGAAATCAAAAGGGAAACTAGCTTTCCGATTTAATTTAGAAAGTTTAACCGAAAACAATGTTGAAGTAGGAGAGGCCTTACCTTCTTTTACGCATTTTGATGGAAAAACACTTTTTTTAAGTGGAGAAAATTCAAATTATATTACAAAAGAGGATATTCCATTAATTTCAGCGCATTTTATAAATTCACATGTAGTAACTGTCAAAAATGCAGGACATTGGCTTCATGCTGAAAATCCAATACAGTTTTACAATGAAGTTGTCAGTTTTTTAGCATAATTCAATAAATGGCATAATTTTAGTTAAATTTAAAGTTCATTAAAATTTTTAAAAGATGAAATTAATTCTACGAATATTATTAACAGCGCTAGCTGTAGTTGTAATAGCTAATTTTTTACCAGGAGTAACTTTAACAGATGGGTATACAAGTGCTATAATTGTGGCTGTTGTTTTAGGTTTATTGCGAGTAACAGTAAAACCAATACTTATATTTTTAACATTACCAGCAACCATAGTCACTTTAGGCTTATTCTTATTAGTGATAAATGCTATAATTATTATGTTAGCAGGTTATTTTGTTGATGGATTCTCTGTATCAGGGTTTTGGGTTGCTTTATTATTTAGTTTACTATTATCATTATTTCAATCTTTTTTATATTCATTATTAAATGAAAAGAAAGAAAAATAGTTGAATTTGAACATGTTAAATACTTTGTTAAGTGTATAAAAAATAGTAATTTTGCACCCAATTTTGAATGATTTAAGATAAAATAGCATAAAATGAATATTACAAAAGAAAATATTGATGCATTAAATGCAGTAGTGAAAGTTGAAATTTCAGCTGCCGATTACCAAGAAAAAGTAGCAACAATTTTACAAGATTACCGTAAAAAAGCTGATATCCCAGGATTTAGAAAAGGACAAGTGCCAATGGGAATGGTAAAAAAACAATACGGAAAATCTATCATGATTGATGAGGTTAATAAATTACTTCAAGAATCATTAAATAATTTTTTAACTGAAGAAAAATTAGACATTCTAGGAAATCCTTTACCAAGAATGCAAGACGATTTTAATTGGGATAAAGAAGATTACTCATTTGAATTTGAATTAGGTTTAGCACCACAATTTGATGTTAAATTAGACGAAAAAAAGAAAATTACACAATACAATATTATTGCTGATAAGGAATTATTAGAAAAAGAGGTTGAAAATATTCAAAAACGTTACGGAAAAATAATTTCTAAAGAGGTTGTTGAAAAAGGTGTAAATATTACAGGTACTTTTGTTAATGAAGAAAAAGAAATTAACAAAAAATCTACTATTGAATTAGCTTCAGTAAAAGGAAAAGCAAACCAAAAGAAATTAATTGGGAAAAAAGTTGGAGATGTTGTTGAATTAAACACAAAAGGACTTTTTGATGATGACCATAAATTAATGGGCGCTTTAGGTGTTGATCATGATGCAATTCACGGGTTAGAAATTGATGTAATTTTTACTATTGAAGAGGTGAACATCACTGAACTTGGTGAAGTAAACCAAGAATTGTTTGATAAAGTTTTTGGACCAGATGTTGTAAAATCTAAAGAAGAAT
>NZ_CALAEQ010000098.1 GCF_937891065.1 uncultured Lutibacter sp.
ATAAACTTACCATGGCACATGGTTGCTATTGGGGAAAATGTACTTTTTGTGATATCTCTCTCGATTATATAAAGAATTATGAGCCAATTGCAGCAACATTATTAGTAGATAGAATGGAGCAAATGATTACTCAAACTAGTGAAACAGGTTTCCATTTTGTAGATGAAGCTGCGCCACCTGCGCTAATGAGAGCAATCGCAATTGAAATAATTAGAAGGAATTTAACTGTGACTTGGTGGACAAATATTCGTTTTGAAAAAAGTTTTACAAAAGACCTCTGTTTATTATTAAAAAAATCAGGATGTATTGCTGTTTCTGGCGGATTAGAAGTTGCTTCAGACAGATTATTGGCATTAATTAAAAAAGGTGTAACTGTTGAACAAGTTGCAAAAGTTACCAGTAATTTTACTGAAGCTGGTGTAATGGTGCATTCTTATTTAATGTATGGTTTTCCTACTCAAACAATTCAAGAAACAGTAGACAGCTTAGAAATGGTTCGTCAATTATTTGAATTGGGTTGTATTCAATCTGGGTTTTGGCATCAATTTGCGCTTACAACACATAGTCCTATTGGTTTAAATCCTTCAGAATATGGTATTGTTCCTCAGTATAAAAACATTTCTTTTGCTAATAACGATATTGATTTTAAAGATAAAACAGGAATTAATCACGATAAATTTAGTTTCGGATTAAAGAAATCTATCTATAATTTTATGAATGGAATTGGTTTTGAATTGCCTTTACAAGAGTGGTTTGAATTTAAAATTCCTAAGACAACTATTAAAGATGATTTTATTAGTTCTTGTTTTGAAGAGGAAGTAGATTTTAGTACAAAACCTTCTGCTAAAATATATTGGTTAGGTGGAACCCCTTTAATTTCAGAATTTACAAAATCTAAAAAAGGGAAAAGCCAACATAAGCTTCAATTAATATTTCATAATAATAGTGACAATTTTGAAATTTCTTTGGAAGCTGAAAAAGGAGAATGGCTTTTAGATATATTAAATAAATTATCTATTACTCACGGTAATTCTATCACTTTTTCAGAATTAAAATCAGATTTTGAAAATCATTTTGAAGATTTTGAGTTGTTTTGGTACTCAAAACCTATTCAACTTTTAAAAACAAACGGTTTATTGCTGTTATAAATAAACTAACGTTTCCTAAATAAAAAACAATACGATTCCGCCAAGTGCAATAAATGCACCAATAACTTCTTTTAACGTAACTTTTTCTTTGTAGAGTAAAATTGCAGGAGGAATAATTAAAACTGGTATAATTGCCATTATGGTTGATGCAATTCCAACTGTAGTATATTTTACAGCTAATAAAGATGCGTAAACACCTAAAAAAGGGCCAAAAACAGAGCCTATTAATATAAATCTCATGGAAATTGAATCCGTAACGGCTTGTTTAACTTTAGGCCATCTTTTTATCAATGAAATTAATATTACAAATCCAATAGCCCCAGCAATTACTCTAATTTGAGTTGCTGCAAAAACGTTGTAATCACGCATTCCATATTTACTCAAAACCAATCCTAACGCTTGCCCAATAGATCCAATAAAAGCAAATAACATTCCTTTTGGGGAAAATGAAAATTGAAACTCCTTACTTTTTATTCCAGCTTTTAAATCATCTAATTTCTTTTTTTCTGTGATAACCATCATAATTCCAAAAATGGTTATAAACATGGCTAAAATTGAAATAAGATTCATTGTTTCACCTAATATAAACCATCCTATAAATGCAGCTAATGGAGCACTTAGCGACATGATTAGCATAGAGATTCTTGCGCTAATTAATTCATATGATTTAAATAGAAAGTAATCTCCAAAAACAAATCCAACTATTCCAGATATTGACATCCAAATCCATTGATGTGCAGATGCATCAAACGGCAAAAACATACCTCTTGAAAAATAAGATATGATTGCATAAAATAAAAGAGCAATCATTAAACGTAATACGTTCACAGATAGTGACCCTGCTCTTCTTGTTGCTTGTTGGAAAGATAAACTTGTTGCGGTCCAAAAAACGGCAGTTAATAAAGCAAATAATTCACCTAAATGTGATGTAAACATAATTAACTA
>NZ_CALAEQ010000099.1 GCF_937891065.1 uncultured Lutibacter sp.
CTGTCGTTATATGAAGAATATATACTCCTGCAGATTTCTTAATAGGAATAGAAAATTTTCTTTCATTAAAATTACCACCCCAACTTTCAACTTGTTGACCTAAAAAATTAAACAATTTTATGTTAATGATCTCTGTATCAACAATTCTGTTAATTTGTAATTCAGAAGTATGGTTATTCATAGTTATAAATATTCCATCAACTAAATATATTTCTTTTAATGTTTTTAAACGTGGTTGAAATGCTAATTCAAATCTATTTAAATATTCTCCTGGTTCCATGTTAATTTCGAAGTCCTTTTCACTTAGATTGTAGGTTTCACAAGTTAAATTGTCTTTAATATAAATAGGAGTGTTTTCATCCATATTTTGTAAGTTTTCAATTTTAATGGTTATCAAACCTTGTTCTTTAATTTTTAAACCTAATGGAAATTGTTGATCTACATTAAAATTAGGAACTCCTTGAATTACAAATTTTGAGTCGTCTACCATCCAAAATATATCTTCATTAGCAATATCAGCAATTGGAGCATCATACCCCATATCAAAATGATTGGATGTGTTTTTATCTGCACCAATTAACAATTGACGATGATAGCCATTTGCAGAATCAAAAACCAATCTGATTTTTGATCTTGAATCTTTTTCTTTTTCAGGTATATTCGCTTTACTTTTTGAATTTGTTTTAAAAAATACCGAACCATTTCCACTATTTAAAACTTCTCTTTGAAAAAACCGCTGACTATTTTTAAAAATAATAGTACCACCGTCAACCGTTGCTGTTGTACCTGCTAAACTTGAAGGTAGATACGCATGTACAAAAAATCCTTGATTTAAAGGGATGTATCTTTCTGGCACTTTTCCACCGATACTAAGGTTATTATTAATACGGCTGTCATTAGATATCGCTTCAGCACCTCCTATTAACGTGTATGTTGCATAACCTCCAACATATTCTTTTAAAATATGTGAATTTTCTTGACCAAAATGATGCCAAAAATACAAGGCTCCATTAAATACATTAGCTGTATTTCTTCCAACTTTACTGTTGATCGTTTCTTTTATATTATCCTTAATAAACTCATCTGCATCAATTGCTGAAGGGTAAGGATTTCCAATAAGTCGATCATTTCCAGCTAAAATTGATAAGGTAATATCTCCATTGTTTGGTTTTCCTTTAAATACATAATTCTGGTTGGTTGCTACAGCTATTGGGCCAGAAGTTCCTTTCATTGTATATCCTTCTCCAGGTTTTAAAGGTGTGTATTGATTGATGGTATTCCAAGCATCATAATCATCGCTTGTACCATTAAATGTATATAACCAGAAAGAACTAATTGTTCTTGGAGATGAAGGTCCTGAATCTGCTGATGCATAAGAGGCGTTAAAATTTATATTTTGTGGTGTTGCCGACACAGATCCATCTAATAATGCACCTGCAACAGTATTATTGCTATTTACACTAGCTATTCCAGTTCCTCTTGTACCCGCATTACCACTTATAGGCCCAACTGAAGACGACCAATAGTTATAATTAAAACTGTTGGCGGTTCCTTGCTGGTCTCGTTCAATATAACCACCACTATCTATATCTAAGATAGATCCATCAGTTTGTATTAATTGTGATTCACCTATCAAATCTATAACTCCATCAATTTCTAAATAGTGAGTTACTGTTAATCCTTGTCCGTTATTAGTTTCATCTAAAGCGCCTGTGCCAGCAATGGTAACTTTTCCTGCATTATTTTTTAACCCTAAAACAGTTATATCTTTATCTCCTGATGTAATATCATGCGTTGTTTGCACAATATTCCAATCTACTGTTGTGCCATTTAAAGTGGTGTTTGGTAAATATTGAACTGTGTTATTCAGCCATGTTGCCGGGGTATTCCAATTTCCATTTGTAGAAGATTCATATGGTAATGGTGCCGTTTGAACCTCCACTACTTGTTTGTCTTTAGCTAGATACTTTATTCGTGCCCAATTTTTGTTATTTGAATTATCTTCAACAGTTGTCCCATAAAATGAATTCATATCATAATAGGCTTGTAAAGTATTCCAAGATCTAGAACTTATATCATTTTTAGTAATGTTATGGGGTAGTATTTCTCCATCTACATTTGTGCCAAACTCTACTATTTCCTGATTCATTATATAACGAATCTCGGTTATAGTTAAAGGTGAATTCCAAAATCTAACTTCGTCTACGGCACCATCAAATGAATTAATTGTAGTTTTATTAGTATATAAAGCTCCAATAGCAAACTTCTGAGCGCTACTTATTGGGTTTGCTAACGAGTTTACTGTTGTATCTAAAATTCCGTCAATATATAAGGTTGCTGCTCCTCCACTAAATGTAATTGCTATATGATGCCAGTTTGAATCAACTGTATTTGTTGATGTTATTTTTGTACTTCCATTCCAATCTATTTCTATATTTTTACTTCCATTAATTTTAAAATTATAGCCTGTTCCTTTTGAAATAAAACTTCCGCCATTTGTGTTATTTTTTACCCAAGCTGAAACTGTGAAATTTGTAGTTAATTCCAAATTTGTATCTCCTAACAAAAACTCACCTGTTGTAAAATCTATTCTACGTTTTTCTTCAACTCGTGTTGCTTTAGCAATGGTAAAATATTTAGTCCCCTCAAAATCGTACCAAGCTTCTGAATTAGCTCCATTTGTAGTTAATGGTACAACATCAATTATATTTGTGCTTCCAAAACTAGCATCATCAGCTACAACTAGCATATATTCTTCATTTGCAACTAGCGGAATATTACTTGTTAAATCTGAAGTTACTATAGAAATTACTACTTCTGAAACATCGTTTTGAGTTTCTAAAATTTTCCATTTTCTAGAAACAGGTGTAAAAGTTGTTATTGAACTACTTAAATTTACATTTTTAGCTACTTCAGAAGTTGTATTAAAATTACCATTATTACTACCCCAAACTAAAAAATCTAAATTTGACGCAAAACTATTTGCATTAGCATTGTTCGTAGTAGCCACTTCACTTAATCCTATTGCTATTATACTTCCTGCATTTACACTTTTAGATTGTTTTTGAATTAATTCTGAATCATCGTCTTGACCAATCCCTGCTATATCATAATTATAACCAGTATTTGCTGATTGATCCCAAATAACATTACCTGCAGAATCTACATAATCTTGACTAATACCATTAATACCTAGTGTTATTCCATATTTTATAGCTAAATACGATTGAATTTTATTACGTTCAGTGGTTAAACTTGCATCATTTTTTCTAGCGGAATAAGTAATTATTTCAGCAACTCTACCATCTAAAGATGCTTTCCAACCTTCACTACGTCCAATCAAATAACTAGCATCATTAACATTTGCATGTTTTGGAGTATCATTTTGAGTTGTTTCAATATTAGTTGCATTATAGTACAATTCTTGTTGCGAATTTAAACTATTATTTCTAGTATTAATTATTCCAATATTAGCATACGTGTTGCCTGTACCAACTTCCGCAACGGCATATCCATCTCCTGCAATATTCTTATTATAAGTACTATAGGCATAGGTAATAATTTCATTATCAATTCTTCCTGTATATTTTCCAAATCCTATTCCTGTTGCATCTTCTGTTTGTGTTGAAGTGTCAGAATCTGCACAGAAAGTATCCATACTGGGTGAAGCAGAACTCACTGTAACGTCAGGTATTACCACCACAAAAATATCTTCAGAATAAAACCCATTTGCTCCTTCTAAAAATTGCCTAGATGTATCATTATAAGCATAATCAATAGGTACATTATTATAATCGTTATCAAAATCTACTACAGGGTTAAAATTTACGTTATATGCAGCAGCATCTCTATAGGTTGGTTCTTGACCAGTTGTGTGTACTGTTGCATCAGAGCCTCTACCTTGATCCGCCCAAAGGGATACACCTTGCCCATTAGTATAACCTAAACCACTTGTTGATTTTAACCATAGTTGCAAATCTGTAGTAATTCCTCCAGGTCCAATGATAGGGTTAGCTTTATCTATAAGTGTTATATTATCTATGGCCATATCACTTGCATAATAAGACCCCGTTAGACCCCTTATTCTTATTTTTACTGTTAAACCTATATATGCACTTAAATTAATACTAACCGGAATCCAAATAGAATTATTTGCTTTCTGTACTTCACCTGTATTACTCCATAAATTAGTAGAGTAAGTAGCACCTCCATCGGTACTTATATCAATATATAATGATCCCATGTCAGAGCCATACATATGATAATAAAAGATAAATTTTGGATTTACAGTACCTAATAAATTAAAACTTGGGCTATCAAAATTTGCAATCTTTCCATAATTAGAACTAGCTTCAGTATACATATAATAATTTCCACTTGCCCCTGTTGAAGGGCCTGTATTTCCTGATGGTGTACCTCCAGAATCTCTTGTCCAATCAAAATCATCGCCTGAAACTTGAGTCCAGCCATCTAACCCTCCTTCAAAATCAGCTGAATGTATAACTGTTTGAGAAAAAACACTAGTACAAACCGAAAAAAACAGTATGAATAAAGTAATTATTATTTTCATAAACATAAGGGGTTATATGTAATTTGAAAAACTTAAATAAAATGCTTTTTAAAGAAATTTTACTTTCAATATTTAATTTACTAATATATTATAGGTTCTTTTTTTAAAACCCATAAAATAGTTTAAGAGCATATTTTAGGCAGTAGTTTATATCTAACACAAATGTTGTTTGATATAAGAATTATTTTATCTTTTCATGAGCTTGGGGTTTTGGACTGACTAAAGTAATAAAATAAAATGTAACTTCCTAGTTTATAGGGAGGGAATTAGATATTCAACAAAAAAGAAAGTGATAAATTACGTCCTGGCGAGCTAATTGCAGATGCAAATTCCTTGTAATGAACATCAAAAATATTCTCAACATTCATAAATACAGTAATACTGTTATTAATTTTATAATTAGAATTAAAGCTAAAAGTATTCCAACTAGGGTTTCCGTAGTAAAAATCTGTTAAACTAATATATGGCGTTTGCTCTTCATTATCTATTCCTTCAACTAAATTATAATCATTTATGCTTTTTTTAGCATTGAATTTCCAGTTCAAACCAGCTTGTAAATTTTTGTAGTTGTAACTAATTTCTATATCTCCAAATATTGGAGGAATAGAGGATAATGGTAAATTTGTATCGTAAGCTTTACCTTTTGTATATGTTAATGAGCCTTTAGTACTCCAATTAGCATTTATATTTCCTTTAAAGCTAAAAGTACTTCCTATAATATAGGCATTATTTTTATTAACATTTGCCATTATTTTACCTTCCTCTCCATTGTAGAAAATTGTAGATGAGTTATTTAATTCGATATAATCACGTGTAATATAATTATCTAGAAGCGTGTAATATAAATTTAAACCAATATGAGATTTTCGATTATTAAAATACTTTAAAGCACTTGTTTCAAAACTATAGGCATATTCAGGTTTCAAGTAAATATTTGGCACCGTAACATCTCCGTTTTTCTCTCTAACTTTACCTACGTCATCAATATTTGGCGATCTAAATCCTGATGCTATTATACTGTTTAATTGCCAGTTTATTGTTGGTTTATATACATAACCAATTGTTGCCGTAATTGCTGAATTATTTAACGAAATATCAGCATCTGGTAAGGTTATAAATGTGTCATCATTCCATTTTGCTGTTAACAATGTATTAGTAAGACGAATTCCTGTATTTAATGTTGATTTCGCACTAATATCTTGTCTGTAATTTACATAAGAAGCTACACTTGTATAGGTGCTTCCTCCATCTGGATAACGTGATTGTTCAACAAATTTATCACCTAAACCAATAATTGTATTCTCAACTACTTCTAAAGCTCTTCCAAATGCTTCTGAATCAACTTCATTATGAGTTACTTCAAAACCATATGACAAAATTCTATCATTAGAGTTTGTTAGTGGAACAAAAAAATCTCCATTTAAACTTAAAACATCTAAATTTTCATAACCATAATACCGATTTAAACTTGAAAATTTTCTATCAACTCTAGATTCTTTAATATTCTGATAAGCAGCTGTTATAGTTCCGTTTTGAAGCCATTTTTTATTAGGTTCAATTTTTAATTGTGAGGATACTAACAATCTATTTTGAGGTCCATAATACCATTCTGCAAATTTCAATTCATCACCTGAATATGTTGCTAAATTATCAAACCTATTAATATTTGATGATGTTGAATATTGAAAATTCACCATTAAATCAGTTTTTTCTGAAAGCGGTATTGCAATTTTCTGAAGAATATCGGTTTGATTGTATCCTGTATTTTTTTGAATATTCTCATCAGGGTTAACAACCGAGTTTAAGCTATAAAATGTATTTGTATTTGTTGAATAATCAAAAACTTTTCCCCAATCATTGAAACCATGAGTGCGGTTTTTACCCATTTTTAAATCCCCAAATTCACTATGTGAAATACTTGTATATGAAGCCCACTTTTTATTTCTAAGTTCAATATTTCCTTCCGTTGTAAACTCATTATTAACCGAACTATAACGTGAATAAATTGAGGTGTTAATCTCATTTATATTGCTAATTTTTGGAGCTTTTGTATAATAATGAATTACTCCACCCAATGCGTCCGATCCGTAAATTACTGATGAAGGTCCAAAAATAACTTCGGTTCTATCAATAATATTTGGAGAAACTGTAATTGAGTTTTGTAAATGTCCTGTTCTGTAAATTGCATTGTTCATTCTAACTCCGTCAACCACTAATAAAACACGATTCGCTTCCATTCCTCTTAAAACGGGGCTTCCACCACCAGATTGCGTTTTTTGAACTTTAATACCTGGTAAATTTGCTAATAAATCTGCAGAGGTTTGCGGAGCGATTCTTTTAATTTCTTCTTTTGAAATAATGTCTATTTGTTCTGCAATTCTGCTTCTACTTTCTTTTCCTTTTGAAGCTGATAAAACTATTTCGTTTAACTGTTCAGCATTTTTACTTAAATACACCACAAACTCAATGATACCAAGTTCTTTTTTTAAAATTTCATATTCAATGTACCCTAAATGATTGAATGAAATTATATCTGAATTTAAAAATGCTGTTAAATCTGCAATTCCTTTTTTATTAGTGTAAACTATCTTATTATTTGCATCATTGTAGATGGTCACATTTTCAATTGGGAAATTAGAATCTCTATCTACTACTTTTACTTGCTGAGAGGTTACAGAAATTGTTATAAAAAAAAGAAAAATAATATATAATATTCTCATAATTAACTAAATACAGACTTTAATATTTCTAAAGATTTTGGTTTTTTAAAGCCGTCCAAATGTAATTCAAAATATTGAACTAAAATAGACAATACTGCTTGTCTGTTCTCAGCATTAAAATTAACCTGATGTATTACATCAAAATTTATGCCTAACAGCTTTTTAAACTGTACTAAATTATCTCCCGAAACGGTATTGTAATTATGATGTTTAATAAATTTTCCTTCTAACAAATCAAAATACGAATTTCCTATATTTCCAGTTTCGGGATAAAACCCCAAATACTTCGTTAAATTTAATAAAAACAATAAATGAAAATTAGAAATATTATCATGCGCATCTAGCCATAAAAATGAGCTTTCTAAGTATTGAAACAGATTACTGTTTTGTTCTTCTTCACGTATTGAATGATATAATATTTCAGCCAAAAATAAAGCGATAGTTTGTTTTTTTATATCAGTATATATAGCGTTGTAAAAATTTGAAACCTCTAAATCTCTAATGGAGTTTAAATTCCCCTTATTATTGTGATTTGCCGTTAAATTAAGTTGCATTAAAGGTTGAAAATAAGCAGGTTTAATTTTTGCTTTTTTTGCTTTTAAAACACCTCTAAGCATATATGTTTTCACTCCGCTTTTTTGAGTGTAACATGTAGTTATTAAACTCGTATCACCATATTTAATGGTGTTTAAAACAATTGCCTTAGTAGTTTCAATCATTATTAATTGATAATAGCAATTTTAGCTATTGTAGTTTCTAAATGGTCTTTGGTAATTAGTAACACTATATAAATACCTGAAGCTACTTTGTTACCTGATAAATTTGTTTTATTCCAAACTACTTTTCCTCCAAATATTTCTTGACCTTCTTTGGTGTTAGTTTCATAAACTAAATTTCCTGCAGCATCTAAAATTTTAACATTCGTACCATTTGGTATATGTGAACCATTTCTTCCATCAATAGTAATAAATTCGTTATTTTTTGTTGAAGGATTTGGATACGCATAAACTTCTGGTAAAGTATCACCATATAAAGACACATTGCTATTGAAAGCTACAATACCTTTATCTGTAGCAAAATATACTTTTCCTGAATTTGTATCAACCCCAATTTTTAAAATATTATTGGAAGGTAATGGTGAATTATCTGTATTAAAGTTTTTTAAAGTAGTTGTACCACTTGGATTTGTTTGTAATACACCGCCAGTTTCAGTTCCAAACCACTTATTATCAGCTCCATCAATAGCAATAGAATTAACAGGTTGTTCTCCTAATAATTTTTTTGCAATTCCATCGTCTAAAATTATAATTGGCTCAGCATCATTAATCGTTGAATTAAAAACATTCGCTGCATTATAAAAAACAACCAACCCTTTTTTTGTGCCAATCCATATTCTATTATTACTATCTGCTTTAACAGTTCTAACGTTTAAATCAGGTAATGAACCTCTCATTAATTCAGTTGTTAGAGATTTTTTATTCGCACCATTTTCATTAAAAACCAGAACGCCATTTCTTCTAGAACCAATCCAAATATTATTTGTTTTATCAATAATAAGTTCGTTTAAGCCAAAAGCTGGATTTGTAATTACTGAACTCATATCAAAACTAGACCAAGTTCCGTCAGCACTGTATTTTTTTATTCTATCATCAACCCAAGCATTAGAAATCCATAAATTACCTTGAGTGTCAAAAGCTGAACCGTTTATTCTTATACTAACATAATTTGGGTTTGGTTGGTAATCTAATTTTTCTAATCCGCTATTTAAATGATTCCAGTATGTTGTTAATACATCGTCTTCAACAATTAACATTCCACTGCCCCAAGAACTTAAATAAACTATATTATTATTGTTTGGGTCAAAAGTAATATTCACTAAATCTTTTACCCCAAACTCAGAATTATAAGGTGTATTTATCCAATTTGTTCCATTGAAATGGCTATACCCAAATCTTTTTCCTTGCGGAGTATAAGCTGAATCATACCCACCATATACTACCCATAAATTATTGTTATTTACTCCAATTGAAAAAGGTAAATTAGAAACAGGTCCTTCTGGATGAATCTCTTCAAAAGTAGAAATATTTTCAATATTACTTTTTAATATTCCAAATTCTTTAGTTCCTAAGTATAGCTTATTATCTTCATAATAAGCGGTATTCAAATCAAAATAATAAGTATCTGTTAAACTTGTTGTATAATTGAGAATTTCAAAATTAGCAGCATCATTCACGTAAACACTTCTTTGTGTACTTATAATTAAATTTTCTTCTGAAGATTTTAAATTTCTTATGGCTGTTGGATAATTTTTTTGCAGTAAAAGGGTATTGTTTTCAATGGTATAAAGAGCTCTATTATTTGAAGCAAACACGTTGTTATTAAATACTTCTAATGCTGAAAAATTCCCAGAAAAATGTTGTGTCCAATTGTTGAAATCTATTAAATTTCGATTAGTAACATCTGCTGTGAAAATTCCATCTTCAGTAGCTGCATATATAATATTCTGATTAATTTTAATTTGATTTATTACTATTTCTGAAGATTGATTCCCAATAAAATAAGTATCTCCAAATTGTAAATTATCAATATCATATACAATTACAGCAAAAGATGTTGAAAGGTAAAGTTTATTATTGTACTCAGTAATATTATTAATTTGTTTATTTCCTGAGTAATTAAAATTTACAATATCTTTTGCAATTGTAATATTATTATTACTATCAATTATTTCTAGCAATCCTGTTTCATACCCAATAATAACTTTATCAAACGTTTTACTATAAAATAAACTAGTAGTTGTTTCACCTGAAAGACCATTTACTGAAGATATTTTAGTTATTTCACTTGTATTAACATTAAAAGTAAAAATAGCATTATCTACTATGGCGTATATTTCATTATCTACTTTTATAAAGTTTTTTACATTATTATAGGAATAAAAATCTTCCCAATTATTAGAATAATCAACTTGTGAGAAAGTTATGTTTATAAAAAGGACAATAAATATTTGAGTAAATTTCTTCATAAATTATTCAAATATATTTATTAAAAATGAGTTAAAGAAAGGAATATTTATAATTAAACTTTATTACAAAAAAAAAACCTTGAACATTGTAATTCGAATATACAATGTTCAAGGAATAAATAAATCAACCCCAAAGACTTATTTAATGTTTTATGAAATATGTCAAAACCCCTTTTGACATAAACACAATTCAAATATACATAAGAAAAGGATTGCTTTTTTGGCAAATAAACAAATGATTTAGAAAAGTATATGAATGGTATGAAATGAAGTCTAAACCATTAAAAATTGATAATTTGAACAACCCATATTTAACGTAAATAAAACAAAAAAGCTAATACTGACAAAAGCAATAACTATTATTACATAATTAACTACTCAATTACAAGAAAATTAAGGCATTTTCTTTTAAATATTTGTTTTTATCTAGTAGATAAAAAAGAATTCTGTGAATCTATTTAAATTTAAACAATTAAAGAAATCCTGTTACCATTATTAAACAACTGCAAGAAGTTATCTAAATCATTTCACTTTTGATTAATATTTTCAAAGAACAATTTGTTAATTAAAACACCTAATTTGCATCTAATATTTAATTAACTATATTCGTAATAAAAATCGTTTAAGTTCAATCAAACATATATTTTTTAAAAAAGTATTGAAAAGAAAAACGTACAAAAAAACATATACTTCAAAAACAAATTAAAATCCTTAACCATGAATATAAATACCTTTAGAATTCTCCTATTTTTTTGTTTTTTATTTTTTAATTTTAATGTAGAAGCTCAAATAAATTGGACAAATGATGGCGATTCTTATTTTAAATTAGAAAAAAATCAATTAGTGACCTATACCCTACCTAACCATGGCGTAAAAACAGTCATTTCAAAAGAGCAACTTACCCCAGTAGGGAAATCGGAACCTATTAAGATCGCCCATTTTTCATTCTCTTCAGACCAACAAAAAGTGCTATTGTTTACAAATACTAAAAAAGTTTGGAGACTAAATACCAAAGGAGACTATTGGGTTTTTGACTTTAAAACAAATACGCTCACTCAAATAGGGAAGACCTTACCAACTTCATCTCTGATGTTTGCAAAATTTTCTCCAGATGGGAAAACTATAGCTTATGTTTCCGAAAACAATTTATATAGTGAAGATTATGCAAGTGGCAACATCCAACCATTAACTAAGGATGGAACGGTTACCTTAATAAATGGAACTTTTGATTGGGCTTATGAGGAAGAGTTTGCTTGTAGAGATGGATTTCGTTGGAGTCCAGACAGTAAATCTATTGCCTATTGGCAAATTGATGCAAGTGCTATCAAGAAATTTTATATGATAAACAATACAGATGCTATCTATTCACAATTAGTACCTTTAGAATATCCTAAAGTTGGCGAAAGCCCTTCTGCCTGTAAAGTTGGGGTTGTAAAACTTTCCGATTCTAAAACAACTTGGATTAATATTCCAGGAGATGCCTCACAGAACTATTTAGTAAGAATGGAATTTATTCCATCAACCAACAATTTATTAATCCAACAATTAAACAGAAAACAAAATAACAGCAAATTATATATTATAGATGCTTTAAATGGAAGTACAAAAGTTATTCAAGAAGAATCTGATGAAGCTTGGGTAGATCTATTTCAATTAGGAAATCCATATCAAATTGATTATACAAATAATTTTAGTTTTTTGAAAGATACCAATAGCATTCTTTGGGCATCAGAAAAAGATGGATGGAGGCATTTATATCAAGTTTCTTTAGAAGGAAAGCCTGAAGTTCTTATCACAAATGGAGAATACGATGTTATCGATTTAAAGCACGTCAATGTACAAGAAGGATATGTTTATTATTTAGCTTCACCAGATAATGCCACTCAAAAGTATTTATATAAATCTAAATTAAACGGAAAAGGAAAAAGCAAATTATTAAGCCCTGAAAGTTTAAAGGGAACTCACGATTATTCTTTTTCTACTAATGGTAAATATGCTGAACATAGTTTCTCAAACCACTACACCCCAAGTACTAAAGAATTTATTACTGTTGCCAATCAGAAAGCTTTAAGTGAAGAAAAAAGCATCATTAATAACGTAAAAAAAATAGAAGAAAAAGCAACCACAGAGTTTTTTACTATTACCACTGCAGATAACGTTGAAATGGACGGATGGATGGTGAAACCAACTAATTTCGATCCAAGTAAAAAATATCCTGTGGTGTTTTATGTTTATTCTGAGCCCGCTAGTACTACCGTAAACGACAACTATTATGCCGGAAGAAATTGGTTTTATAAAGGAAATATGGCCGATGATGGATATATATACATTTCTCTAGATAACAGAGGTACTCCAGCTCCAAAAGGACGCGAATGGAGAAAGTCTATTTACAAAAAAATTGGTGTAATTAATATAAACGATCAAGCTATGGCAGCCAAAGAGATTTTGAAATGGGACTTTGTTGATGCTGAACGCTTAGCAGTTTGGGGGCATAGTGGTGGCGGATCTGCCACATTAAATTTGATGTTTCGATATCCTGAGATTTACAAAACGGGAATTTCACTTGCTGCAGTTGCAAATCAATTAACTTATGATAACATTTATCAAGAACGTTATATGGGTTTACCTCAAGAAAACATGGATGATTTTATTGAAGGTTCACCTATTACATATGCCAAAAATTTAGAAGGAAATCTACTTTATATACATGGAACTGGAGATGACAATGTCCATTATCAAAATGCTGAACTTTTATTAAATGAATTGATAAAATACAACAAGCAATTTCAATTTATGCCATATCCAAACAGATCTCATGGATTTAGAGAAGGAGAAGGTACTTGGGAACATTTGTCAACTTTATATACAAATTACTTAAAACTACACTGTCCTCCAGGAGGAAGGTAAATTTTAGTAAAAATACATCCTCATTAATTAAGAAAAATAAAGAAAGAACAACATTGGTGATCGTTGGTAAGTCTTTAAAAATAGATGAAACACTTCAAAAACCCCTTTCTTATGGGGTTTTTGCTTTTAATAATATTATTGTTATTTCAAGCTTAAATAACACTTTTTAAAAAATGACAGGAATTTTAACCAAAACCTTAGTAAATACTATTTTACTTTTTTTCAGCCATAAATAAATTTTCTAAAGATTCAAATCCTTCCATATATTTCAATTTTGTTTGGTTTGAATTGTCGTAAATTTCCAATGCTTTTTTACCTTGATTTATTAATTCAATGCCTTCTTTTTTAACCGTAGGATCAAACTTCTTTTTGAGTTGCCATATTTTCAGGATTGAAAAATTATAACATACTTTTCCTATTAATATATTATAAAAAATAGGGTTATCTAAACTAAGTTTATTGTATATAATTAATGCTTCTTTATATTTTTCCGGGGCCAATTCAGAGTCTTTTTGCTCACCTTGATATATAAGTCCTAATTCAGTTGCTAAACTAGCAACTCCTGAAGAGAATAAAGGATTATCTAGTGCTTGTTCTCTTAATATTAATAATGCTTCTTCATATTTTTCAATCGCAAGTTTAATTTCATTATTACCTTGATATATTAATCCTAAATTCATTAAAGAAGTTGAGATAACCGCCAATTGTGTACGATCATTAATTACGAGTTCTTTTCTTATTTTTAAAGCCGTTTCAATATAATTTAATGCTAATGAATATTGCTGAATACTAATATATAAACTTCCTATATTATTTAATGTATTTGCTAAATCTGGCAAATACATTTTGGGATTTCCTTGTACCTTATATTTACATATTTGTAATGCTTCGGCATATAAATTTAATGCTTTATTAGATTCTCCTATTTTTGAATAAAGATCTCCCAAACCATTTAGTGAGTTTATCAAATCCAGTGAATATCTATTTGAATTTTCTTGCGTAAGTTTTCTTTGTATGATTATTGCTTCACTGTATTTGTCAATTGCTTTGGAAAATTGATTTTGTTCACTTAAGATTGTTCCTAAATTGTTTAATACTTGTGCCTTTAGCCCATTACTTTCTTTGTGATTATTTAATATACTCAATGCTTCTTTATAATTTAATATTGCCATTTCATTAAAATTTTGCATATGACGTAACAGGCCTACTTTATGCAAGTTTTTGACTAACAGTATCGGGTTATATATTTTTTTTCTTAACAATAAACTTAAAGTGTCATACTTTTGAATGGCTTCTTTAAATCTGTATAAATTTTCAAGGCTTTTAGCATCTCTTTCAATTTCCTCAAGACCTGCTTGCATTTTATGCTCACTTTCTACTATTTCTTTAAATGCTTTTTTAGTATTTAATACTTTTCTAGCCTCTTCAATTTGAATGCCTGCATCCAAAGCATCTAAAAAGTCAATAACTCGTTGGTTTGCATCATCTCTATTGATACTCGCTATTTCTAAAGCTTCTTTATAAATCTTTAAAGAATCATTGGTTTGTGTCTTTAAATGCGCGATTTCATCTTGTAAGTTTATTACTAAGTTATGTGAAGCTCCTAATTTTTCTTTTATAGCTATCAATTCTCTATTTTTTTTATCGATGATGCTTTTTTCTTCTGTTCGGATAATATTATAATATTTCTTTGCTGCTTCATCCCTGAATCCCTTAGGGCAGACTATAATTTTTAAGGGTGCTCTGCTGGCATCTGAAGGTATATTTACTGCTTCCAACTTATCAGCATTAACCAATTCAATTTTCTTAATTTTAGTACCATTTAAAACTATTTCATTACCTATTTCTGGATATACCGTAGTTCCTGCTTTATTGTGAGGGAAATTTAAAATATAATCGCCTTCAGACTTTGAATAATCTCCACTACTACCTTTTGCTTTAATCTCTACCCCAACAGCAGGGGTTTTTCCGCTATTCAAATAAACAACAGAACCTATTATTTTGCTTTGCGAAATAGCATTCCAACTTAAAACAAATAGCATCAAGATTGTAATATTTACTTTCATGTTTTAATTTTTTGAAATTAAGATTTCAATCGCATCACCAGCAACATATGATTTTTCTTTAGAGATATAACCTTCTTTTTCTACTCTAATTACATAATATATTCTTCTAAGATTTATAGGAACTTTTATATAGAATTCTCCTAACTCATTCGTATATGTTATTATATTATCAACTATTATTTTAGCATTATTAATCAGAGTTTGACCATCTCTAGAAATGACTTTCCCTTTTATTTCTGATAAAACTTCATTTGGTTTAATTAATAATAAAGCTGCTTTATTATCTAAAACCATGCTATCATTAACAAACTCCCAATAATTATCAACGAGTTCAATTTCACATGCCAATTTCTTTAAATTACTTGATAGTTCTGAAAGTATAATTTCATTAGAAAAAGTAATTTCTTTTTCTTTTGTTTCTGAAGGAAAATAAAAAAGAACGCGCGCTTCTTCTGATAGTTTAGGGTACTCAGAGTGAATTTCCAATGAGTTATCTAACATTATTCCAACATTCATTTGAAAAGGAGCTGTTTTAATTTTATAAACAAGACCAATTATACACAGTGAAATAATAGCGAAAAGAGCTATAATTATTACTTTGTTTTTTGCTATCCAATTTTGCTTTAATTCTTTGCTGAAACCTTTCGTAATTCCTTTTATTTTATCTATTTCATCTCTAATTTCACCTGTTATATCAACTAGTAATTGCGTATCTTTTTTAATACCATCTATTTGATTGTTGATACTTGCTTCAAATTCTGGAGTAATTTGATCAAAAGAAGTTTCAATTATTTTTTTACTTACTTGATTCCATTTACTATTGCTTTTTTGTATGGTTTCTTTTTCTTTATTATCATCTAACTTTTGAAGTATCAGTTCATTTTGAGCAATTACTTTATTAATTGTCTGGTCTAAATTCTGATAAACTTCTCTTTGATATGCAATGAGCGCTGGTCTATTTTTTTCATTTTTAAGTAATTCACCAAAACAAAGTTTAAGGTTAGGTTCAAATTGTTTTATGAAGAAATTTTTATACGAATTATTTTCATTAATTGTAGGAAATCCTTCAATATTTAAATCAAAAGTTTTTAAAAGGTTATTTTCATTTGTTGGGTTCTCAATTATTTTATAAACGCCATCTCCCTTTTCATTTAATGTATTTTTTAGGAGTTTAACTTCCTCCAATAGTGATTTGGTAAATAATTTTAACTCTTTTATTTGGGTTGGATCTGAAAGTTCTTTTTTGTAAAGAATCTGGATATTTAAAATAGCCCATTCAACTGCCTTAACCATAATTTTCTGCAAATCGTGGTTAAGGTCTGATGGATCTGTTTCTTGTAGAAGTTTACCAATTTTGTTAAATTCTATTTTATCAAAAAAATTATTTGAAATTCCACCTACTATTCCACTTAAAGCACCAATAATCAAATTTGAACTTCCTTGAGTAGTTATTGAAAGCCCTGTAGTAATTGCGAAGCCAGCAATATTCTTTATAATAGCTAATTTTTCATTCATAACTTTAGCTTTATTTATTTAATTCTTATTTTTATGTTTTTCCCAAAAAACACTACCACCTATACTTAAATAATTTTCTATAATAGCATAGGCTTTTAATCTTAAAAATCTATATGAATTCTTCTACTTTTCAACTCTGAACTACCAAGTTTTTTCTTTCTGTATTGAAAGCTTATTCTATTGTATTCCTTTTGAAAATAATTTACAATTAGTTAATAAATTCAAAAAAAATTATGTCTTTGCCATTTTTATTACCACTTTATTTTATTATTAATAACTTAATGATGTATCCTATAAACAAAGAAATTATTATGATTGAAAAGTATTTTTCATAAATTATTGTCCTACTAATAGAAACTGAAATGGTGCTTTTTGGGGAATTACAGAAGAAAATAACAAAGCGAAATGTAGTCGAAAAAGCGGCTATGTTAATTGATAAAGGTGTTAATATTTTAGATTGAACATTCTTCACACAATAAATTTACAAAAAAAACTTAATAATAACGAATCCAGCAACTTAGAATATTAATCATGTGAGTTTCTCTATAATTGAGCATTTAAAAAGATGCAAAAAAACATGATTTACGCCTTGAAGAATTCCTAATGACAACACTTATTTTAACCTGATAAACTAAAAAAGTAGTTCCCACTATTACTCGGAGTTGCAACCAACATCTCGTAAATTTACTCTTAAAGGAAGTTTCTAAACGACAGAACCATTTATTCTCCCTATTCTATTAAGAATAATAGCTAAAGATTATTATAATGATGAAAGCTTTTGCAGAGATAATAAAGGAAATCTTAATCTATGGAACAAGTAAAATCTATCCACTCAAGCAAACAAGAGTAGCTACATTAATACTTTCATAGAAAGGAAAGGAATGTAAATTAAGGTATAGCTAAAGCACTCAACGGAAATAATAAATACCATTGGTTTTTAAGTTGAGTGAGGCCTAATATCTTTTAATTAGAAGTTTATCTTAATTATTTCAAGTGATTATCCCAAAATATATTCACTATTTGTTTATCTTTATACTGAAACTTCATAGAATGAGTTTGTTTTTCTCCTCAAAACAAATAACATACGTACGATTGTTTGAAATATTTAAAAACTAAAAAGTATACAATAACATGGCTTGGTTTGTATGCGACTGAATATGGGTGAATATGGGTGAGCCTTTCAGGTTTCGCCATTGATCATGTATTACAAAAACAGGCAACCCAATTTAAGTAAAATAAATTATAAACACTATAAAACAGCGCATCATGAAAAAGTGGATAATACTATTTGTAGGAATTCTAGCATGTAAGTTTATGGCATTTGGCCAAATATCGAACGGTAAAGTACAAGCCAAAAGTTATACGCAATCTACAGGAAGAGTACATGCAACAGATGAACCTGCGGCCGAAGGAGGTACGTGTCTTGGATGGATTTCAAATGGTACTTACGCTGCTTACAGACACGATTTTGGATCGGGTGCAAATCTTTTCCGTATAAGTGCTTCTAGTGGAACTTCAGGCGGAAGCATACAAATACGAACCGGAAGTTCTTCGGGAACTTTGCTCGGTACCGTTCAGTTTTCAAATACTGGGTCGTTTACTAAATACCAGACAAAAGAAACTACCATTAATTCCATATCTGGGGTACAAGACCTATATCTCGTATTTATTGGAGGAGCAGGTTGGCTCTTTAACATTGCTTGGTTCGAAACACTGTCAACAAGTAATAGTAGTGGAATGGTCCTAACACCAGCACCTGTTTCTTCTGGGGGGCAAATATCCAATGGTAAGGTACAAGCCAAAAGTTATACGCAATCTACAGGAAGAGTACATGCAACAGATGAACCTGCGGCCGAAGGAGGTACGTGTCTTGGATGGATTTCAAATGGTACTTACGCTGCTTACAGACACGATTTTGGATCGGGTGCAAATCTTTTCCGTATAAGTGCTTCTAGTGGAACTTCAGGCGGAAGCATACAAATACGAACCGGAAGTTCTTCGGGAACTTTGCTCGGTACCGTTCAGTTTTCAAATACTGGGTCGTTTACTAAATACCAGACAAAAGAAACTACCATTAATTCCATATCTGGGGTACAAGACCTATATCTCGTATTTATTGGAGGAGCAGGTTGGCTCTTTAACATTGCATGGTTCGAAACACTGTCAACAAATAATAGTAGCGGAATGGTCCCAACACCTGTTTCTTCTCAACCAGTGTTGGGTAGTATAATATTCCAAAACGGGAACACGTCTGGGGTCTTTAACGGAGTCAAAAGCAACACGGATTTTTATGTTAGGCAAACCACTATTATTTCGAGTATTTTGAACTACCACTGGAACAATGGTAACGGGTCGCAGCCCGGTCAGATAGGATTACGTGATGCCCGCGGGACAATACTGGGAACATGGCAATCAGAAGGAAGTGATGGAATGAGGGGAGTCAAAAACGCAAATTGGACAGTTCACCCCAATATTACCTTACAACCAGGTATTTACATGATTACAGATAGCGAACCTTCTACTTGGTCACAAAACAGCGGTTCGTTTGGTGCGGGATTCTCCATTGTAAATGCGAAATAAACACATGTAAATAGACCCCGATAATTTCGAATCAAGATCAATGTTAGCGTTGCAGAGCAGTCATACAATTTAGCAAGAACCTAATGAAGACAGCTTGATTAAATTAATTGACGTGTAAATTGTCAATAATAGGCACCCTGCTTTTGGGAATTTTATATAGAGTGTTTCAAAATCTTTAAATTTGAATCATTGAACTAAAGCAGGAATTTATTAATTCAATACATAATTATTAGAATATTAAGGGATTTAACCTTAATATTTCTTGAAATACTTTAGTATTAATGCCACTAAAAGAGGGAGGAACTTTTTTATATCAAAAAAATTGGCGAGTCTCAGTTGAAGTAAGATGTAATTATTTTGGAAGTGGAAATGAGGCAATAAAAAAGGACCACTATAATTAGAAATCCTTTTTTAGAGTTTGATTTATTTCTTACTAAAAATTTAACTCTTGCCTAAAACCAAAATTAGTTAAAATATAACTTGTTAATTTTCAGACATTAAGATGTTGTTAACAACTTTATGCACAAAATTATTAAGAGTTTCCAATTAAAGCCTGCTCTTATGATTTAGAATTATTCTAATTAGATTTTGCATTTCATGAAGTAAAATAAGGCAGCAAATAATCAATTCGTACACCAAAACCTTACGTATAAAAAAAAGCCTCTACATTTCTGTAAAGGCTTTCAGCACTTGAGCTCCCCCAGCCAAATCTTGACTATCTTTTCCTGTATTAATTGCTATTGAACCAACAATCAACACGATAATTCCAATTATTACAAACCAAACCATAATTTTTATTTTAAATTAATCACTTCATTTTAATTCCTTTTTAAAGAAATCTAGAAAATGGTTATAAACAATCTGATAGCATTCCTTTATTATTTCATTAATTTGAATCATCAGACAACTTAAATCCATTGTTGTTTAAGTCTTAATTTATGTTACATTGGTCAATTAAGGTTATTCTCAGAACCTTTCATTGCATAAACAACACTATCAAATACTCCATGGACTGAACTAAAAATTTGATATTCTATATTGTTTCTGTTATATATAAAATATCCATCTCCAATTTTCAGAGAAACATTTTTATTTACAAATACACTATTACCCATTCCTCCATAATAAAAGTCAAAAAGAATTTTATCTGTTTTTATATCATTGTGCTTATATGTATTTTGGTGTTTAAACAATAGTCGCTCTGCACCTAAATATGTATTTTCATCCGAGAATAAACTTGTTTCATAACAAACTAGTTGTCCAGCTTTAATAAGGTAAATCGTAATTCCTCCTGAATTTCCCATAGCGCCACTTCCTGCAACTTCCGCATAAATAATTTCATCAGCTAAAACTGTATCAAGTACATCTATTGATAATTTTGTCATTATTGGTTCAATCATAGCTATTTCTTTTTAATATTATTAATTTGTACAGACAAACTCTTTTGTATATAGCTTAATCACACTGACATAGTAATAATTAAGTATGAGAAACTTACTGCATTGAAACCTTAATGAACCTTACTTAAGCTTAGTTTTTGTTTGATGAGATTTTTAAAAATAATAACGTTTATTATTTGGGTTTTTAACGTATTTCCTGCTATTATCCCATTTCACATAAGTTGTATACCAATATCCCTGATACTCTATTTCTATATCCGAAATATCCCCATAAGCATCTATAGTATACCTAATTGGAGAACTTGTTCCATCACTATGATAACCTGTTGTGTAATTCCAAGAAGTTGAATATTCAGTTTTAAAACTTTTTGATTCTACGTTTCCATATGAAATACTGCTGAATGCTAAAAACAATGTAAATAATAATATTCTCATAATTAATTAATTTTAAACACCTACTCTAATTAAAGGTTTTCAGTTTCCCCTTGTAAAAATCACTATTCATCAAAAAAGAAATCGTGAATTTTAATAATCTCACTTCTTCCTATTTGCACTAAATCTCTAGTTTCTTTAAGAAAAATTCCTAGTGATCGTTCATTATAAATAAATTTCATTTCATCTGAGTAATCTGTAACCACATACATATCACCTCCTAATTTATAAAATGGAATATCTAAATCTCCTTTTCCCTTTACTCCTTTATTTACAATTTTACCAGCAATCAAAGCTTCTTTTATATGACTTTCATTCACTTGACCTGAAGCAACTTTCACATATGAAGTCATCATTTTCAGCCATTCTGGGCTATCTATAAGCATCCAATTAACTTTAGAGAAATCTATACCTTGATCATTTATCCAACCACGACTAGTAAATCCAAATAACACTTGTTTTTTACCATCAAGTTCTGGTTTATCCATTGGTTTAAACTCCTGAATATTAAACAGTATAACAGATACTGAAGACATATCTTTTAACTTTTTTCCTTCAAAATCCAGTGTTTTTAATGAAAAGCTAGTCATTGCAGGTTGATTTGCTAATACCCACTGTGTTGCAGTAAGTTCAGCTTGTTCCTGCATTTGTTTAACAGCGGCTATCCCTGCACCTATAGCAAGTAATCCTCCTGCAACAGCTGCAATTGCGGCTCCATCTTTTTGGGCTGTAGCTTGTTTAGGAATTAAAATTGATACAATAACAAGTAATAAAATAATTCTTTTCATTTCTTTTTTTTAATTTTCTACTCTTATGGATTTTCAAATTCCTCCCCGTTTATTAAAGTGGTTTCTGGACTCCACTATTATATATAACCCAACAGAAATTATCAAAGAGATTTACTCTTTATGTTTTAACAAAAAAGAAAAGGAATTGTAGCAATTTTTTCATAGGGTTTCATAACAACTTTAAAACTAAGTAGTTTAAGTGTAAAATATGATGATAATTATCACACACTCAAATTTAGCCTGAATTAATAATTATACTTTACGGAAATCCGTAATGTTTTAATAAAATTTAGGAAGATTTTAATAAAAAACCCACTTCTTCGAGAGGTGGGTAAATTGCTATGAAAAAGATGTAGGAAAAATAACCTACGTTTTATAAATTTCAATTAGCTTAAAGTAATTATTAAATCTTAATTCGGTGTTTTTGATATTACTTTTTAGCAAAAACTGATTCCATTTCTTCCAAAGTTTTCCCTTTGGTTTCTGGAATGAATTTCCATACAAATACAATGATTAGAATGATAAATCCTGAAAATATAAAATATGGTAGTGCATTGTTCCAAACTCCACCTTTAATCTGTAATTTATTTACATCGCTTTCTACAATTATAGGGAAAGTTTGGGAAACAAAATAGTTAGCCATCCATTGTCCCGCAACAGCTATAGATAAAGCAACACTGCGTATTTTATTTGGGAAAATCTCTGATAAAATTACCCAAACCACAGGTCCCATTGACATAGCAAATGATGCAATAAAAATTAAAATACCAACTAAACTAATAATTCCTTCTGAAGAAGATATTGTAGGCATTCCTGCTGAATTTAATTGAGAATAATCACTAAAATATAAGGTGAATCCCATCATTAAAAAACCAATTAACATCCCAAAACCACCTATCATAAGTAATGGTTTTCTTCCAAATTTATCAACAGTAAACATTGCTATAAATGTAAATACTAAATTAACTGTTGCTAATAATATTTGCTGTAATAATATATCTTCCTTACCAAACCCTAATGCTTGTTCAAAAATATCGGCGCCATAATATAACACAGCGTTTATTCCTGTGAATTGTTGTAATACTGAAAGTATTGTACCAATAATTATAATTGGAAGAAAAGATTTAGAGAATATTGAAACTTTTACTGTTTTACCTTCACTTTGAATAGACTCTTTAATTTCAATAAATTCTTGATTTCCAATTTCTTCTCCATGAATTTTGGTTAACACATCTTTAGCTTCATTCTCTTTTCCTTTCATCATTAACCAACGTGGACTTTTAGGGACAAAAAATAACAGTGATAGAAATAAGAACGCTGGTATTAATTCAGACCAAAACATGTATCTCCAACCCATAGAAATATTTTCACTCTCAGTCATACCATTTCCAATAAAATAAGTAGCTAAAAACACCGCAAAAAATCCAATTACTATGGCTAACTGATAAAAAGTAACTAGGGTCCCTCTCTTGTTTGCAGGGGCAATTTCAGCAATATACATTGGTGCATTCATAGATGCCATACCAATAGCAATACCTCCCAATATTCTAAAAAACACCATTAGTGAAATTGATTCTGGTAATATACTTGGTAAACCCGATCCCCAAGCTGAAATAGCAAACAAAATCGCTGCTATAATTAATGATTTTTTACGACCAATAGATTTGCTCAATATACCAGAGCATGCTGCTCCAGCTAAAGCCCCAATCAAAGCACTACTAACAATAAATCCTTTTAATGCACCTGTTAACTCAAAATATTTTGAAAAATAAAACTGAGTTCCGTTTATTACTCCTGTGTCATAACCAAATAATAAACCTCCTAAGGTTATAACTATAGTAATAAAGTAAATGTTTATTCTTTTGTTTGATGAATTGTTCATTATACTTATATTTTTATCAATCTTAAATAATCAATCATTGCCTTGTTTATAGCTACATTCATATTGATATTCCAATCTTCAAATGTTATGTTTATTGTATTATCTCCCTTTTTAAAATTAATTTTATATGAATTAGAATACCCCCAATCTGACCATTCATCCAATCCTCTTTGAGGTAAAACTATAGCACCTAAATAATTATCATTAACATACAGTGATCTGCTGGTGCATTTATTGTCTGTATTCCATGGGCCACTCCCATTTGAATATTTAAAATCCAGATAATAATCTCCTGATTGTTCCATAGGGATATTTATTGTAAAGTTTTTATTTTTAGTATTTGAAAACTCAACAAATCCATTTCCACTAAAATTGATATAATTCAACGCTGATTTTTCAACAAAATCTTCAATTTCAAATAGTACAGGCTTATTTTTATTTATCAAAATAGGTTCGCTAACAAATGATTCTAAACCAAATTTATCGACTGAACTAACAGCGTATTCTGCTATATCTTGCAGATCAATACTATATGATTCTAAGTCTATATTATTTATTAATTTTCCGTTTTTATAAATATTGTACGATTTTGCTCCCTCAATTGAATTCCAAATCAAATTGTGGTTATTTAATGATACTTTGGGGGCTGCAGGTGAAAATTTATTATCTACTAAATTTATACCATCCTTTGAAAAATCATTATTCATCATTTCAATTTTCAATTCATGTGTACCTCTAGTTACCCCAAGAATTATTGCTTTCTCTACTTTTTCATTATCCAAATAAACCGAAGCTATTTTATTTCCAAACCCTTCTACAGTAATATTTAAAATAGCATCTCGGTACTTGAAATTATTCAATGTTCTTTTGCCTCCATAATTTCTAGGTATTACAGGATTAAACTCAAGATGATCTTCTTCAAATTGCATCCCTAAAAAGACTCTGTAAACCATGGCTAAATTTCCAGCCATACTCCATAACATTCTATGTGAATTTATCTCCGTCCCTTTAAAATCACCATTATCTGCTACCATATTTTCATAATTTGTCAAATACAACCCTGCTGCTCTATAAATAGAGGCCAGACCATGATTTAAAACCTTTTCATTTCCAGCTTTGGCAGCTGCTAAATTCCAATAAGACTGTACAAATGGCCATATACCATTGTTGTGATAAGGGGGAATTGATGGAATTTGAGGATAAATACAAGTCGCACCAAATTCAGTTAGTGGTGAGTTTTGAATAATTGATTTTGCTCTTTGATTGTCTGCAACGCCAAAGATTACTGCAAGTGACTCTCCTAAAGCCTCATATCTTTTTGAAGGTATTAAAAAATTTCTACCATAAAGATATTGTGCATAATAGCCTTCTTCTTTTATCCATAAATAGGTGTTTATTCCTTCTTTTATTTCTGAAGCAATTTTTTCATATTTAAATGAATCTTCACCAAGTATCTTAGCCATTTTTGATAAAATGATATGAGTTTGATAATGCACCACGTTTGTACCAAGATTTTGGGATACATATATATCTTTATTTGACATCCACTTTGGGTATGTTTGTTCTCTCCAATCTAAAAATGAAGATTCACCAGAATACATTCCAGTCTCTTTAGATCTAATTATTTTATAATCATCATCGACGGTGTTTTTGATAATCACATAGACTTTTCTTAACCAGTTTATATCTCCAGTAGTTTTATAGATTTCCCAGGCTGCTAATGCCCATGTTGTCCTATCAGATGAAATAGGCCATGCACCACCAGAACCTGTATCCTGAATTATCCTATCTCTTTTTACTTTTTTTAATAAACTAATTTTTGCTACCTCAGGTTCCAAATAAGCAAATGCTAAAAGTATGCTATAACTGATATCTCTAGTCCAAACACCACTCCATTTAGCTCCTGTTCTAAAAGTACTATCTGGTTCAATTGCCAACTTAGACTCTTCTAATGACATGTTGTACAATGCATCAACTATAGGCTGATCTGAAGAATATTTTGCTGAGTTAGATAAATTCTCAGTAAGTTTCCATTCCTTTTCTTCATTTTTTAGTAGAGGGTTTAATATCAACGTAATTTCATAAATATTATCCTTATCCAAATCACTCATTTTTAACTTTCTTTCATCGAGATTTACAAAGTCCCACGTAAGAGGTAAAGCTCCTCCAGCTATATAGACTCCTTTAAAATCAGATTTTGCAATTTTAGAACCATCTGCGCATTGATAATATCCTTTTTCTTTAAATTGGCTAAAAACAGGAGACATATCAAGTTTAAAAGTAAAATTATAATCAACAGGTAAAATACTTTCTTCATTATTCATTTCTTCAATAAGAGGCTCCCCAAAAGAATATATTGCTGATTCTTTTTGATTTTTAATTAAAATCTGTCTATCAACTCCTTGAGCTAAATCATTATCTTTTTCGTTAATACTAAATTTGAATGAAATAAGATTTGAATATGTTTGATTTTCTTGGCTTTTATAATTTGATTTTATATGATTTGATGAAATAACTTTCGCTATATTATCTCCCTGAACAATTGAACTTTCATTCAACGTAAATTTCTTGGACTGATATAGCTTGTTATCTTTATTTATACAACTAGCAAAAAAAATAACCCCTAATAAATAGGCAAAGCTTGATTTTGAATACTTCATTTCTAATTATTTATTATAATTACTTGCTTCATTTTGTTATCAGGTAATTTTATATATAGAATTCCTTTTTTGGAATCGAAATTATACCCTGATACTTTAAAATCAAAATTTCTATTTTCAAAAAGCTTATTCCATTTATTTTTTTTGATTTTTTTATCATTTAAAACTACAGATTTTGGCCTTTTACTTGTATGTATTTGTACCCAATAATTTCTATCTTCAGTATTAAAAAGCTCACTTATAGCTGGCTCATGAATGATTAATTTTTCAAAATCTTTACTATCTTGATATTCTATTTTTGTTTTTGAAAATACATTCTTTTTATAATTATTCGTTTCTCCATCATCTTCATAAATTATAAATGAAGTGTTATTGTTTTGTTTAGGATAAATATCCAAGATCAATGGATAATTTTTTTGAGCTCCTATAAATTGCATAACTGGCATCATAGGTATTATAGAACCTTCCTTAATGAACATTGGAATGATGTCGATAGGTGTTTTATAAGAAATATAGGAAGAGCCTTCATATACTTTACTTGGATTATTGAAATCAATCCAATTGCCTTTGGGTAGATATATATTTTTATTGATCTCACCTTCTTTAACAACCGGAGCAATGAGCAACTCTTTTCCTAATAAAAATTGATCATCAATTTCAAAAGTTCTAGTATCTGAAGGGTATTCTAAAAATAATGCTCTCATTATAGGCAAGCCTGTATCATATGCTTCACGAGCATATGTATAGATATAAGGGTGTAATTTATACTTTAATTCAATTGCTTTTTTAGCAATAATTGTTTCTTTATCACCAAATAACCATGGCTCAACTGCATTGTTTCCTTCATGATGAGCACGGCTTAATGGATTAAAAACACCAAATTGTAACCATCTAACATATAATTCAGAAAATTCTTCATAATCTGTTATATCTCCACAATACCCAGATATATCTGTTGTCCAAAAAGGAACTAAACCTAAACCTGCTGAAAGACCTAAAGGAATTTGATTTTCTAAATTAATCCAACCATTTAAAACATTACTTCCATTTCCGCTATCTCCTGACCATCCAAAAGTATATCGTTGCATCCCAGCATATGCTGCTCTAGTCATTTGAAAAACACGTTGATTAGGATTGCGTTTCTCAAATTGTTCTGTTACAACCTTGTCCCATGTCAACCCATAAACATTATGTATCTCATCATGATTTCCTAAATAATGCTTCATATTTAATCTATCTGTACTTTCTTCATTACTCCATGCAGGTTCACCCATATCTGTCCAAAAACCTTTTATTCCATCATCAATGGGTTTTTGTTGAAGTTCTCCCCACCAATCAGACACTTTTGGATTTGTAAAATCTACAACCCCAGCATTTCCTCCCCAAGGCCAAGGCATATCATAGCTTTTGTTTGTTCTTATATCAGCAACAAAATAATTATTTGCATTTGCATAATCCCATTGATCTGTATTTGATTGTGATACTATTGGATCTTGAGAAACAATTACTTTAAATCCTTCAGTCAATAAATCAGATAACATCTTTTTTGGGTTGCTATATTTATCTTTGTGCCAATCAAAATTTTGCAGAGCATCAACCCATCCAATATCCTGATAAATAATATCACAAGGAATATTTCTCTCCCTATATTCTTTTGCAATTTCTCTAGTAAGTTTTTCTGTAGTTAGTAATCCTCGGCTTTGAGAAAATCCAAAAGCCCATTTTGGAGGAAGAATTGGTTGACCTGTTAATTGAATATAAGATTTAAATATTTCCTTATAATTTTTACCATACATAAAATAATAAATAAAAGGTCCTCCTGGTGTTGAGAAAGAATAATATTCGTTTGATTCCTCTCCAAAATCAAATTTGGTTTTATACGTATTATCAAAAAATATTCCGTAGTTATAGTTGCTTACAAAAAATGGGATGCTTTTATAAAGAGGATCTTCTATTTCTGAATAACACGGTTTATCACTATTCCACATTACATAAGATTTCCCTCTTCTATCCAAAGATCCAGTTTTCTCTCCTAATCCAAAAAAGTGTTCGTCCTGTCTCAAAACTTTTTTAGTAATTATATTGGAATCTTCATAGGAAAAACCCCCTTTAACTAAATCTCCTAAAATCAACTTTTGATATTTATCAAATATTTGGATATTAAACGGATTTTTTGACACACGAACTCTCAAATCACCTGTAAATATCTCAAATGCAGAACTAGAATCTTGAACTGATATTGTAATTGAATTGTCAAAATCTTCATTAATAACAGCAAATGATTCATTATTTCTTTCAAAATCTCCGTTTGGTGAAAACCAACATTTAATATTTTTAGAATCCAAGAATTTAAGAGCTATTTTTGCTCCATCATTGCATTTAAAAATGACGTTGTTGTCTATTTTTTCATAACTTTTACAAGATAAAACCTGTTTGTTTTGAGAATAAATCTGTATTCCAATTAATAGAAATATGAAAATGCTATACGATTTTTTAAATTTAATCATTTGATTGTGTTTACTTTAATACTATTTGCGATACTCCTCAAGAATAATAAATTAGTTAATTGTATTCTACTACTATCATCCCCCAATATTGAAGTGAAGGAATTTTAAAAACTAAATTGTTTCCATTTTGAGTAAATTCCAATTCTCTTGAACTTCCTTTATTTAAATCTGGTGAAGCATACCAAACCTTGGTTACAATTTTATTGCTTGTGAGATTTAGCATGAAATCTTTTCTAATTTGAGGTGTATTTTGATCTCCATGTGTATCTCTCCATGTTAATATATTACTATCTGAAAAATTTATTAAATGAATGATTTGTTTATCTGAAAACTCCTTACCAATAACAGATACTTTTGAAAAAACAGGAGGCCAATTTCTTAAACTTATTTTGCCGTCTCCAGAAACCAATTCTGGATTATTAAAAGTACCTCCATCTCTCAATAAGTTTTGATAGGCAACTAAAAAATTATAGTATGATCTAAGGTTCTTTTTTAATTCCGAACTTATATTTAAATTATTGTTTGGAAAATATTCTTTACCTAACATATGTTCCCCTAATTCCAAATGAGAACCTCCAAAAGCGAATATTACAGCATCTGCCAATAAAACACTAGGAGTATTAAAAACCCCAGAGTTATTAGCCAAATCATAATTCAAATATGCAGCTAATACGGTATTTAGAGAATTATTTGATAATGTATTATTATTTTGAATAATGGAAGCTAAATCATCAAACCCTTCATTACCATCCCAAACTTCTGTATAAGCAAAATCTACAGATTCATTTAATATTTGTGATTGCCCATATTGATTTACAGCATTTAGAACCATTTTTTTGTTTGGAAATGTATTTTTTAAATTTGATAAGAAAGGACCAAAAGAATCTTCTATGTTTACAACATCTCCATTGTAATTATATACTTTACCCCGATTTCCAAGTTGATCTAAATGCCAACCATCAAAATCTAGATTATTGTAGATGTTTCGTGTTTTTTGAAAAATATAATCTTGCCATAAAGTATTAGCAGGGTTTAAAACTAGAATATCACTTAAAGCCCAATTATCATCCAAATCATGTTTGTTAATATTTTGATGATTTGAATCATTAAAAAGCATCCATTCAATTGAAACCTCATCAGTTGCAAAATCCTCCCAAGCTCCATATAATAGGTTATAACTCATAGATGCAATATTCATCTCTTTAGATTTTTGTATATAATTTTCTACAGTTCTAAAGTAAGTATCTCGTTTTGCTATATCTAGCCAATTTGATGCTGGAGAATCACCATCCATTTTTAGAGGTAAATGATGTTTATTATGCCAATCATAATATTGCAGTCCATTAATATGATAATCTTTTAAATTATCAATAACTTGATTCATTTGATTATCTGAAATATCTCCAAATTTTGAAAGAAAACCATATCTAGGAAATTTTGTCCAATCTGAAGATACATCTACAGCTACTGATCCAACTGCAATTTCATCTTCATCCACAGACCGATATAACTCTATCATATAGCCTTTAAAATCATCTGAAGGCGGATACCATTCCCAAGAGGTTCCTGATAAGGATTCCTGTGATAAAACCTTATTAAGGTATTTATATTTTATAGTAATATTACTATAAGCATTATCAGATGAAAAAACGATTTTTTCTCCTGGAGCATAAACTGCTTTATCTGTTTTTATATTGATTTCAACTATTTCTACTATTTCCTCTGGAATATAGTTTATATCTTCATTATTGTTTTTACTACAATTACTTAAGAATATTAGTACTAATAGACAACATAATATCTTAATAAGATATTTCTTCATGGCTTAGAATTTATAAAAAATTTAAACTTTGAGAAAAGACTCAATTAAAGGGGAATAATGAATTTAACACACCCCCCCTTTTTTCGCTGTTTTCACAACTTCATTCTTAACTCAATAATTATTATATTTTTGTAATAGTCATTATATTTTGTTCCAAATCAATCATAATTTCATAGCTTCCTGCTTCTCCATCCTTTAATTGCCATTTATTATCTGGTCCATCACATCCGTGAGTAAGAATAAAGTTAGAATCATAAATAGATTGTGATTCAGTAGCTGGATTTATCCAATCTCCATCACACCAATTTCCTTTAAATTTTGAAATTTTAAATTCACCAATTGGATTACTAGCTCCTAATTCACCATTAAAAATATATACTCCATTTTCATAAGTAAAAGGTGCAGGGTTAGCGATATCCCAACCTGCTGGACCTCCATCACCAACAACGTAAAGGTTTACTTTTTCAATTTTTATGGTATTACTGAAAGTGTCTAGTGTAATTTTATATCTTCCTTGATCTTCAGATGTGATAGTCCATTTATTATCTACTTCACACCCTGAATTTTGTTCAACTTCTGTCAAGCTCAGATCTTGACCATTGACTAAAGGTCTGTACCATTGTCCACACCAATCTCCAAGTGCCCCCGCGAAAATTTTAAAGTCTCCCGGAACAAGACTGGCTTCATATGTAAATACAAAAGGGTTACTTGTTCTAGTGAATTCTTGTGGAGAATCAACATTCCAACCACTTGGGCTAGCATCTCCTACAATCCAAATTTGTGAAAATAGGGGCTCCTCACTTTCTTCAATATTAAACGTAAGTTCTAATAAATCAATTTCTATTTTATATTTTCCACCTTCTAAAATTTCCCATTGAATATCATCTCCACTACCAGCAATATTATGAATAATACGTGTTGGATCTGTAGGATCTTGTGTGTAAAAATCTTGGCACCAGCATCCTTCTCTATTTACAGGAAACTTAAAATTCCCTGGAGATAATAAACCTTCATAAGTGAATAAACCAGATTTAGTCGTTGAAGGAACCAATTCTATTGCATTTGAAATATCCCAACCTATTGGTGTTGCATCCCCAACAATAAATAATTGACTTGTTACTGGCAAATATGGGGTAACCACAAAGCTGGTTGAAGCTGTTTGAGATGAAACACTACTATCTGCAAATATCGCAGTAACTCGAGCTTCAAGTTCTTGAGTTGTATTTGGTTCAACATTAAAAGTATTCAACAAAATTTGATTTAACGTTTTATAATTAATTGGGAATCCAAACTGATTTTTTCCCATGTCATATTCCAGAGGCATTGAAAAATCACTTCCTGCTTTATCAATTTCTAGAAAATAAGAAATTGACGAGTTAGTACCTTTATTGCTGCCCGTTGTCCAATTAATTGTTACTGTACTTTCAGTAAAACGCTCATCCAAAACAACTTCTGAGTCCGATACATTTACAGTAAGAACGTCATCAACATCAAATGAGTTATCTTCTAATTGTTCGTCACATGAAATTAATAATGAAGAAAATATTAAAAAGGTTAGAGTGAACAATAGTTTTGAGCAATATTTTATATTTATTTTTTTCATAATCTTAGTTTTATTAGTATCCTGGATTTTGAGTTAGATTAGGATTTCTATCTCTTTCTATTTGAGGTACAGGGAATAGTAAATGTTTTTCCGATGCATTTGTCTTACCAATTGAATGAAGAAAATCAAGACCATATTGCCCATTATTTATTCTAATAAGATCAAACCATCGCTGACCTTCAAAAGCAAGTTCCATTCTACGTTCATGTAATATCGCTTCCTTTAAAGAAATTTGATCCATTCCCGATGAAATATCTAGTAAACCTGCCCTATTTCTCACTATATTTAAAGACGTTTCAGCTTGTGAACTTTGCCCTAATTCATTCAATGCTTCTGCTTTCATTAATAATACATCTGCAAAACGTAAAACAGGGAAATTTAACGGACTATTATCATAGGATGATGATACATCCAGAGGAACTAAATATTTTCTAACATTATAACCTGTTAGTGAATATGCAGCATCATAAGACTTTTCATCAAAATCAGGACCACCTTCAAATAAAATAGTTGCTCCCTTCCTTAAATCATTAGGTTCATATTCATTAACAAATTCTTGTGTTGGTTGATTCCACCCCCATGCACCAGCAACAAAATCAGAACCTCTTGGGCCCATAAATGTACTTAACCATGATGATTGATTTTCATTACCCCAAAAACTAAACCCACCATTACTTGCGTATTGAACCTCAAAAATAGATTCAGCTGAATTTTCAGTATATGGATTAAAATTATCTGAGTAATTATCATTTAGACGATAACCTAACCCTTCAAGCTCAGTTGTTAGTGTAACAACTTTATCCCAATTTCCTAATGTGAGATAAACCTTTGCTAAGATACCTAGAGCAGCTCCTTTACTTGCCCTTCCTAAATCTGTTCCTGAATAACTATCTTTTGTTGGCAGCAATTCTATTGCATTTTCAAGATCACTTATAATTTGGTCATAAACATCATTTTTAGAAACCCTTTCAGGGTATAAACTATCATCTGAAGACTGAGGCTCGGTAATTAAGGGAACATCCCCAAAATATCTTGTTAAAATAAAATAATAATGAGCTCTAAGAAAATACGCTTCTCCAATGGATCTATTTTTTATGGCTTCGTCAATTTCTAGGCTTGGAGCAACATCTAATACAATATTTGACATTAAGATTCCTGGCCAAGGGCCTCTCCAAAGGTCTAAAACTCCAGCATTATCAGTATTTGTGACAAAATTAGTCATATCTTGAGTTTCTATACCATCAGATCCTCCACCAGCTCCAACAATACTATTCCCTGCCATGATATCAGATGTCCACATTCTTAAATTGTATAGCTTAGGCCATTGCAGAGGTTGATACACTCCATTTACAACAGTAATCAATTCTTCTGCAGTAGCTGGATAATTTTCCGTATTTATTGTATCTAAGGGTGTTTTATCTAAAAAATCCTCAGAACAATTAATCATTGAAATAACTACTATTAGTAGTAATATAATTTTAATTTTTTTCATTTTTATATAATTTAAAATCCAATGTTTAATCCAACAGAAATAGTTTTAGTTGTAGGATAAAGATTATTATCTATCCCTCCAATTGAAACTTCTGGATCTAGTCCATTATAACTTGTTAGTGTTAATAAGTTTTTACCAGAAATATATATTCTAGAATAATCAAATAATTTTGTCAAGAAAAACTCTTTTGGAATATTGTATGTTAGCGTTATATTTTTAACTCGTAAATAAGATCCATCTTCTATATATCTGCTTGAGGCTCGACTGTTATTATTTGGATCCCCAAATACCGCACGTGGAATAGAATTACTTGTACCAGGTCCTGTCCATCTGTCTAAAACTGAATTTAATTGATTAGTAGTTATAGACATTCCTTCGGTATATATTCTATTAGCATTAAATATTTCATTACCATAAACTCCTTGTAAAAAAATATTTAATTTAAAATCACCCAAAGTAAATGTATTGTTTAAAGAAAACGTCAAATCAGGATTAGGGTCACCTAAAAAAGTTCTGTCTTCATCAGTAATTAAACCATCATTATTGAGGTCTTTATAACGAATATCCCCAGGAGAAGTACTATTACTAATAGAAGTTCCGGGCACTTGTACTGCGTGATTATCAACTTCTGTTTGAGTTTGAAAAATACCGTCATGTACAAACCCATAAAAAACATCAACTGGATAACCACTTTGGATTCTAGAAAGGTTATAATTTAATCCTATACCTCCTCTAATTAATGGAGTATCACTGTTTATATCAATAACCTCGTTTTTATTAAACGAAAAAACAATATCTGAATCCCATGAGAAATTTTCTTTATCAATATTTCTAGAATTAACAATAACCTCAATCCCTTTGTTTTTAATCTCACCTGCATTAATATAGGGAACATAAATGTCAGAATAACCTGAAGTTACTGGTACAGATTGAGGAACAAGCATGTCTTTCGTATTTTTAATATAAGCATCAATTATTAACTTGATTCTATTATCAAACAAACTAGCATCTAATCCAATATTAAGTTGTTCTTGAGACTCCCACTTGACATTTGAATTTGGTAATACTGTTGGTACAGCTGCACTTACTAAATTACCATTAAAATTATATAAATTAGTGCTATAAGATGATGCGAAAGAATAATTACCTATTTCTTGATTTCCAGTAATTCCAAAACCTGCTCTCAGTTTTATATTATTAATAAATTTTGATTTAAAAAAATCCTCGCTTGAAACTCTCCAGGCTAACGATCCAGACGGAAAGGTACCATATTTATTATCCTTACCAAATCTAGAAGAACCATCACGTCTAATAGTAGCCGTCAAATAGTATTTGCTTTTATAATCAAAATTTGTTCTTGCAAAATAAGAGAATAAAGCCCACTCTGAACCTGTTCCATTTAAAGTTACTTGATCTACCCCATTGTTTAATGTTTGCGATAGTTCACTTGGGAAATTTTGAATAGATCCATTTATAAATTCAAAATTATTCTCTTGCGCACTTGTACCAAGAAGTGCTGTAAGGTTTAATCCATTTTCAAAATTCTTCTTGTATGTTAAGGTATTATCCCAAAGCCAGGTTATGCTCTGGTTAGAAGATTCACTTAAATATGCATTCTGTTGAACATCTGAATCCCATTCATATGAGGGAACCCACGTTCTATTTTTCCAGAAATTTGCTTCTATTCCTAAAACCGTTTTGAAGGTGAAATTATTTAATAAAGATAATTCTCCAAATACAGTTCCTTGAATATTATACCCTTTAGTTACATTGTCTACAATATTTGCTTTCCCTATTGGATTATCAACATCTCCTGAATAAATAGGTTGTCCTATAGGTCCTGAATAATTTCCATTCTCTCTATATATTGGTTGTGTTGGTAAAGATAGAATCGTATTTCTAATATTATAATCTCCCTGAGATTTAATATCATGATTTAATTTAAAATTATTACCAAACTTCAATTTATCTGAAATTTTTGTTTCAGTGTTGAATTGTAAAATATATCTATTATAATCAGTATTAAGAATAATCCCTTCCTGATTAAAAATATTCATAGAAGTATATACTGTAGTCTTTTCATTACCATTTGAATAGGATAATGTATAATTATTTGACATTGCATTATTAAAAAAAGGTGCCAACCAATCCGTCCCTTTTCCTAACTGTTCTGGATTTGCAAAATCTATATTTGGAGTCATTCCTCCATTAATCAACATTTCATTACTTAGTGTTGCAAATTCAGAGGCATTCAAAACAGATAACATATTTGTAGCTTCGCTAAATCCAGTAAACGTATCGAAAGATACAGTGGCTTCACCTTTTTTACCTTTCTTAGTTGTAATTATAACAACACCATTAGCCCCTCTAGACCCATAGATAGCCGTAGATGATGCATCTTTAAGGATATGTAAAGACGCAATATCATTCATGTTCACCTGATTCAAACCTCCATTTAATGGCATCCCATCAACTACAATTAAAGGTTCATTGTTTCCTATTGTACCTGTTCCTCTAATTCTGAAAGATGGATTATCACCTGGCTTACCTGAAGTTACTACTTGAACACCTGAAGCGCGCCCTTGGATTGCATCTCCAACATTTGCAACTGGCTGTCCAACTATCTCTTCTATATCAACTGATGATACTGCACCTGTTAAATCTTTGGATTTTACTGAACCATATCCGACTACTACAACTTCATCTAAAGAATTAAGATCTGGCAATAATTTTACAAAAATAGATGGAGTTTTGACAGCAATTCTTTGTGTCTTATATCCAACATAACTAATTACTAATATGGAATTAGCTTTCTTTACAAATATTTCAAAATTACCATCAAAATCAGTAGTTGCACCATTATCTGAACCTTCCTCAATAATAGAAGCTCCTGGTAAGGGTGTTTCGTTTTCATCTACAATTTTTCCTACAACTTTAAAATTTGTATTACTTTCTTGTGCTGACAATATCGTGGTCGACATTATTAGGATTAAAAGAGTAACAAGAAATTTTACCCTTTTATAAAAAGAACAATTTAGTTTAATATTCATAAATTTTGATTTGTTAATTACTTGTTCAGTTAAATATCAAAACATACAATAATGAAATACTGCACACTTATTTAACAAATTTCCAAAATTTAACAGCTTAAATTACTTGTAAAAATATTTGTATAGATAAATATTAATAAATACATAGTGTCATAAAACTTAAAAAACTATTAATCAGACATGTAAAAAACAAAAGAGTAAAATAAATATATAGAAAAAAAGATGTAAAAAAATTATTTTAGAGCTTTAAAGTAGTAATTTCTAGTAAATTTTGATCAAAATCATTCTTATCTACTATAGCTCTATTACGTATTTTAGTTTTATAAGCATAAATAGAATTTACAGAATACCCTAAAATTTGAGCGATAATCTCATTGTGTTTTACACCCAATCTTATCAAAGCAAAAATTCGTAATTCATTTGAAAGGTGTCGTTCATTTTTTAGTTTAACTTTATACTCATCCTTCATCAAAGAATTAAATTCATTTATAAAGTTAGGAAATAGCTTCATAAAGGCATCATCAAAATTTAGTAAGACTTTTTCTTTTTCTTTCTTTATATTATAATTTGCCACATGGCGCTTTGCCTTTTCAAAATTTTCTTCAAGAATACATTTCTCTATTCTATGTCTAAAATATTTCAGCTTTTCAAATATATCATCGTACTGCGTGAAAAAGAATCCTAGATATTCTTCCTTAATTTTATTAGATTCTAATAGATTCTCATTAATTACTTTTATCCTTAAGTTATGCTCCTTGATTTGTTTATTAACATTCGTTAATTCAATGTTGATTTTTTCAAGATTAGTATGCGCTTCTGATATTTCTTTTTTAGCCTTTTTTAGCTTTCTATATTGCATATAGATTATAAAGAAAAAACAAAGAACAAATAACAGAAATAAACTAATAATGATATTTTGCCAATACAATCTCTCTTTTTCTTTTTCTACATTTAGCACCATTTCTTGCTCTATTAATGGTAAAATCGCACCTACTTGAATTTTTCTCTGTTGAGCTCCATAAAACAAAGCATCTTCATTAGCTTTGTGAATTAAAACAGATGCATTTTTAATATCACCTTTTTTAAAAAGAATTTCAGACAATTTAATAATTGCTAAAGATTCCTTTGCTGAAGTCTTAATATCTGAAATAACTGCTTTTGCAAAATAGTTTATTGCCTGTTCACTTTTATCTAGTTGTAAATATAAATCTCCAACCATATAATTCACTAGTGCCTTATCTCTAATTCCAATACTATCTTGAAGTAAATATTTGAATTCATCAAGTGCCTCCTCAGTTTGATTGTTCTTTGATTTGTTAAATATCCTTAAAAAGGAATTGAAAAATGTATTTTCATCTGTATTTTCTAATGCTTTTTCTCTATAATAATTGGCTTGCTTTTTGTAATCTAAATAAAAATTTGGAATATTATTATATTCAGCCATATCTCCATAGCAACGTCCCATTAAACCATAATAAAGTGAACGATAGTTTTTTGGCATATCAACCGGATTTATTGATTCTAAAAAGCTAAAAGCTTCTTTGTACATTCCAGCTGAAACACTTATATCTGCTAAATTTATATTTGCAGTATTTACTATTAAATTATCATTAATCTTAAGTGCTATTTTTTTTGCTCGTAACGCATAGTGAAAGGCAGAATCCCTTTTAAAAACTTTATATTCTTGAAATAATTGCTCATTTAAATAATAGAGAGTTATTAAATCCTTTTTATTCGTACTTAGTAGTGTTTTTTTTATGCTGTTAATATTGAGTATCTTTTCCTTATCATACCCTAAAGAAGATTTGATAACTTTATTTAGATTTACTAGAGTATTATTTTCTTGACCATTAATATTTTGAGGTATAAAAAAATAAATACATACTGATAATAAAAAACCTCTCAATAGATATGTTTTCACAATTAATATTTAGAATTCTTAAAAATATAAAGGTAATTTATTTATACAAATATTAAAATAATGGTAAATAAGTATTTATAACTTACTTACCATACCTACCCCTTTAATTTCAACTTATTTATTTCTTCACTAACTTTCCTTTTTATTACTTTCCCATAACTATCTTCAGTTGTTATTATACTGCTATGTCCAAGAAGCTGTGATACAATCTCCATAGGCACATCATTATATAACAGTACAGTAGATGCAAATGTTTTCCTTGCAGTATGAGTTGTCAATCTTTTAGTTATTCCTAGGATATTTGCTATTTCCTTTAAGTAAGAATTATAACGTTGGTTACTACATATTTCAAAAACTACCTCAGAATTATCATCCTCATACTTTTTAATCAGCTGTTTAGCTTTAGGTAACAATGGAACACTAATATTCTTTTGTGTTTTCTCCCTTTTCATTTCAATCCACAATTCACCATCAAAACCTATAACAATATGTTGTTTTTTAAGATTTTTGATTTCATTATATGCCAATCCTGTATAACAACTAAATACAAACCAATCTTTAACTTGTTGTAATCTTGGTTGAACAAATTGATGGTTTTCTAAATTCTCTAATTCATCTACAGATAAAAACACAATTTCCTTCTTGATATGCTTAGCTCTGTACAATAAAAATGGGTCTTTATCTAAATACCCTTCAGCTACTGCAACCTTAACAGATTTTCTGAAACGTTGTATATTCTTATTCACAGTAATTTGTTTATGGTTCTTCTCTGTTTTCAGATAATAATCAAAGTCAAATAAAAACTGAAGTCTTAGCTTATTTAACGGTAGATCATTGGTTTTATATTTCCATTTAATAAAAGATTTTACATTGTTTTTTACATAGTAGGATTTGTTCCAAGTTATCTGCTTAATGTCTATTCCTATAAGCTTTTTTAGCTTATCTAAGAACGCTTCAAAGTATTCAATTACATTGTGTTCTTTAGCTATTTTCACGCCTTTATACAGCATGTAAATATCATCTACAGAAAAGTTTTCTTCCTGAATTTGAAGGAATAAAAAAGCCCTATTAATTTTACTTTTAATAAGGCTTAGTTGTGTGTTGATGTTGTCATTTTCATCATTAGGAGGTTTAGCATTTTGGTGCTTACTATCCCAGAATGATGGATTTATAAATAATCCTGTAGAGAATTCTTTTCTATTTTTATTGTAGGTGGTTCTGCATTTTATAACAGATTTATCTTTTTTATTCGTTTTTGATTTATCTATATAAAACCTTATTGTAATTTTCATAATTGTATGTTTTTGAAGATGATTAAAAATGGGGCACCTTTTAAAAATAGTGGGGCACCTAATAGGGCACCTTTTTTACTCAAAAAAGTTGACAAGTTGGCAAATTGTAGGTAAATGCAATGAATGCATATAATGCAATAATATTAGGAAGTATGTAGTGTTCAACCTGTATAAAATAAAAAAGCCTCTACATTTCTGTAAAGGCTTTCAGCACTTGAGCTCCCCCTCTTGGACTCGAACCAAGGACCCTCTGATTAACAGTCAGATGCTCTAACCAACTGAGCTAAGGAGGAATTTATTCTCTTTTGCGAGTGCAAATATACAAGGTTTTATACTTTTTGCAAGATTTTTTTAGAAAAAAAATAAGATTTTATCATTTTTTTTTTACTATTCAAGTAACTACCTGAAAATTAAACTTTAAAAGTGAAAATAAATTAATGATTATTTTATTAAGTTTTCATTATTTAGTGCTAATTAAACATAGAAAATATTGCATATTTACTATAACTCACCTATTTGTATTAAAAATATAATAATTACAATTAAGCTTTTAATAAATCGATGGTTTTGTTAAAAATTGTATTTTAGCCGTTACTAAACAAATCATTGACTATTAACAATAAATATGGATAAGTTTTCATTTTTAAATACCGTGCATACAGGATATATTTCCGATTTATACGACCAGTATTTAATAAATCCCGATACCTTAGAACCCAGTTGGAAAAGTTTTTTTCAAGGCTACGATTTTGCCAATGAAGAGTATTCATTAACTGATGAAAAATCTGATTTTGAAGTTCCTGAAAATGTTTTGAAGGAATTTAAAGTGCTCGACTTAATTAATGGGTACAGAACAAGAGGGCACTTATTTACCAAAACAAATCCAGTTCGTGAACGAAGAAAATATACACCTACACTTGCTATTGAAAACTTTGGATTGTCTGAAAAAGATTTAGACACCGTTTTTGATGCTGGTAATATTATTGGAACAGGTAAAGCCAATTTACGCACAATAATTAAACATTTAGAAACTGTTTATTGCGATTCAATTGGTGTTGAATATATGTATATTCGAAATCCTGAAGAAATAAAGTGGTTTCAAAAACAACTGAACAAAAACTCAAACCACCCCGATTATACGCCAGAAACAAAAAAATATGTACTGCAAAAGTTAAATCAGGCAGTCACTTTTGAAAACTTTCTGCAAACAAAATATGTAGGCCAAAAGCGTTTTTCATTAGAAGGAGGTGAAACTTTAATTCCAGCAATGGGCGCTGTTATCCGATTGGCTGCAGAAAATTACAATGTTAAAGAGTTTGTTTTTGGGATGGCTCATAGAGGTCGTTTAAATACATTGATAAATATTTTCAGAAAACCTATCCGAGATTTATTTAACGAATTTGAAGGGAAAGATTTTGAAGAAAAAGATTTTGATGGCGATGTAAAATATCATTTAGGATTAACCATTACAAAAACTTTAAAAAACAATACTGAACTGAAGATGAATTTAGTTCCAAATCCTTCTCACTTAGAAACTGTTGGACCTATTGTTGAAGGAATTGCACGTGCTAAAATAGATAAAACTTATAACGGAGATAATTCAAAAATACTTCCAATAATTGTTCATGGTGATGCTGCCATTGCAGGTCAAGGATTGGTGTATGAAGTTACTCAAATGAGTCAATTAAAAGGTTATTCAACGGGCGGAACCATTCATATTGTAGTAAATAATCAAATTGGCTTTACCACCAATTATTTAGATGCACGCTCAAGTACATACTGTACAGATGTTGCAAAAGTAACTTTATCGCCTGTTTTACACGTAAATGCTGACGATGTGGAAGCCGTTACACATGCTGTAGAAATTGCACTTAATTTTAGAATGCAATTCAAAAGAGATATTTTTATTGATTTATTGGGTTATAGAAAATACGGTCATAATGAAGGTGATGAACCTCGTTTTACACAACCTAAATTATACAAAGCAATTTCAAAGCATTCAAACCCAAGAGATATTTATGCTGAAAAATTAATAGCTGAAGGTGTAATTGACACTTCTTATTTAAATAAATCTATTGAAGAATTCAAAAATTTATTAGAAGAGGAATATAACGAATCAAAAAAAATTGATAGTTCTAAAGTACGTGAATTTATGCAAGATACTTGGGAAGGTTTTACTAGAAAAGACCTTGATTCTATGCTAATTTCAGAAAATACAACGTATCCAAAATCCAAATTAGAAACTATTGCGAAAATTGTTTCAACGGTACCCCAAGGTGTTAAGTTTTTACGTAAAGCAGAGAAAATTTTACGAGACAGAAACAACATGGTTTTTGAAACCAATAAAATTGATTGGGGAATGGGTGAAACCTTAGCCTACGGAAGTTTATTGCAAGAAGGTTTTGATGTTCGTATTTCTGGTCAGGATGTTGAACGTGGTACATTTAGCCATCGTCACGCAATTTTACGTGATGAAATTTCAGAAGAACGTATCAACTTATTAAATACAATTAGTGACAAACAAGGTAAAATGGAAATTTACAATTCCTTATTATCTGAATATGGTGTGCTTGGTTTTGACTACGGTTATGCAATGGCAAACCCAAATTCGTTAACCATTTGGGAAGCCCAATTTGGAGATTTTAGTAACGGTGCACAAATTATTTTCGACCAATATATGTCGGCTGCTGAAGATAAATGGAAACTACAAAATGGTATTGTAGTATTGCTTCCTCACGGTTATGAAGGTCAAGGATCTGAACATTCATCAGCTCGTATGGAACGTTTTTTACAATTATGCGCTATAGACAATATGAATATCGCAGATTGTTCAACTCCCGCAAATTTTTATCATTTGTTACGCCGACAAATGAAACGAGATTTCAGAAAACCATTAATTGTATTTACACCCAAAAGTTTATTGCGTCACCCTTTAGCAACTTCAACATTAGAAGAGTTTTCCGAAGGAAGTTTTCAAGAAGTAATTGATGATATCATAGAACCTGAAAATGTAATTAAATTAGTATTTTGCACTGGTAAATTCTATTACGATTTATTAGCCGAACGTACCAATTTAGATAGAAATGATATTGCTTTAGTGAGAATTGAACAATTATTCCCTTTACATTTAGAAAAATTAAAAGAAGTTATTAATAGATATCCAAACGTAAAAAATTATGTTTGGGCACAAGAAGAACCTGAAAATATGGGCGCATGGAGTTTTATGCTGCAACGTTTTAGATTGGTACATTTAGAGGTTGCATCACAACCTTTTTATGCAGTTCCAGCAGCAGGTTCAGCAGCAAGATTTAAAAGAAGACACCAACGTGTTATTGATAATGTATTTGAAACGAGCAAAACAAATTTTGACTCAAATGAAAATATTTAATACTAACTAATAAAAATTCGTCTATAAAGACAAAAAACTAATAAGATGATTTTAGAAATGAAAGTTCCCTCTCCGGGAGAATCTATTACAGAAGTAGAAATTGCAACTTGGCTGGTTCAAGATGGAGATTACGTTGAAAAAGATCAACCAATTGCTGAAGTTGATTCAGACAAAGCAACTTTAGAATTACCGGCTGAAGAAAGTGGAATTATAACTTTAAAAGCTGAAGAAGGTGATGCTGTAGCTGTTGGTGCTGTAGTTTGTTTAATTGATTTAGACGGGAAAAAACCTATAGGAACAGCTACTAAAGAAGTGAAAACAGAATCGCCGAAAGCAGTTGAAAAGAAAGATGAATTAGTCACTTCGAGCGCAGTCGAGAAAACGTATGCTACTGGAACTACTTCACCAGCTTCAAAGAAAATTTTAGATGAAAAAGGAATTACTCCTTCCGATGTAAAAGGAACAGGGCGAGATGGAAGAATTACTAAAGATGACGCTATAAATGCGACACCAAGTATGGGAACTCCTGTTGGTGGATCACGTAATTCTGAACGTTCAAAAATGTCTATGCTTCGTAGAAAAGTAGCACAACGATTGGTTGCTGTGAAAAATGAAACTGCTATGCTTACTACTTTTAATGAAGTAGATATGAAACCAATTTTTGATTTAAGAAAAGAATATAAAGACGATTTTAAAGCAAAACATGGTGTTAGCCTTGGGTTTATGAGTTTCTTCACATTAGCAGTTGTTAGAGCTTTAGAATTGTACCCAGATGTAAATTCAATGTTAGATGGCGATTATAAAATTTTACACGACTTTAAGGATATTTCAATTGCAGTTTCTGGACCAAAAGGTTTAATGGTTCCTGTAATTAGAAATGCTGAAAATTTAACATTTAGAGGTGTTGAAAGTGAAGTAAAACGCTTAGCTATAAGAGCTCGTGACGGTCAAATTACAGTTGATGAAATGACAGGTGGAACTTTTACAATTACTAACGGTGGTGTATTTGGCTCTATGCTATCTACACCAATTATAAACCCTCCACAAAGTGGAATTTTGGGAATGCATAATATTATTGAAAGACCAGTTGCTATTAATGGAGAGGTGGTTATTAGACCAATAATGTATGTTGCCTTATCTTACGACCATAGAGTTATTGACGGAAGAGAATCTGTTGGATTTTTAGTGGCTGTAAAAGAAGCTTTAGAAAATCCAGTTGAAATATTATTAAATAATGATATTAAAAAAGGGTTAGAATTATAGAAAATAATACTCTTTAAAAATATTTAAAAAGCCAGGCAAAATTGTCTGGCTTTTTTTTATACTTGTATGACAAAAACCCTAAAAAAACATTGGAATTATAATTCCAAATATATTTAAATCCGAACAGTCCGTTCGGGTTTTTTTATGATAAATGTCATCTTTATTTAAAATGATTCTAAATAATCTTGCGTGTTATTTAGAATCATTCTAAATTTGTATTTCGATTTAAGAAACAGAATGAAATTCTTTAGAAATAGCCTTGTCATAAAATTCTTAAGCTTATTAAGTTTAAGTATTCTACTATTGAGTATTATTAACCGAAGTGTTTATTTACATTCTCATCAACTTGGAAGTGGTGAAATAGTAATTCACGCACATCCATTTAATCAGCAAGAAGATAATGCCCCTTTAAAATCTCATAAGCATACCTCCCTAGAGTATTTAGTATTTAAAACTTTTAATATTTTTACAACCATTATCCTTTTATTTATATTAGCTACTTTTATAGCGGCAGCTTCTGTTAAAAGATTTGTTTTAAAAACTTTAATCAGGCAGTTTTATTTTCATTATAAACAAAACAAATCTCCACCTATTTTAAATAGTATTTAGTACATCAAAGAGTAATAACAACTATTTAAAATATATAATGAAAAGAATTACATTAATTCTAATAAACATAATGTTTATTAGTCAATCAATTATTGCACAAGACAGTAATAAAAATGCTAGCATTACAGGAAAAACAACAAGCAATGGTATTGGAATTCCGTATGTTTCAATCTTTTTAAAAGGGACAACAATTGGAACTTCAACAAATGAAAAAGCCGAATTCAATCTTTCAAATTTAATCCCTGGCTTGTATACCATTCAAATACAAGCTGTTGGATTTAAACCTTTTGAACAAAATATTGAGCTACAAAACAATGAAAATAAACATATAAACATTGAACTTGAAACAGACGTTTTAGGCTTAGAAGAAGTTGTGGTGACAGGTAATAGAGCTAGAATTATGCGTAAAAAAGCGTCTTCAATTGTAAACGTAATAAACAGTAACATTTTCAGTTCAACTCAATCAGTAACCTTAAGTGAAGGTTTGAATTTTTGCTCTGGATTAAGAATGGAAAACGATTGTCAGAACTGTGGGTTTAGTCAAGTTAGAATGAACGGATTAGAAGGCCCTTATTCTCAAATACTAATTAATAGTAGACCCATTTTTAGCGGTTTAGCAGGTGTGTATGGTTTAGAGCTAATTCCATCAAATATGATTGAAAAAGTTGAAATCATTCGCGGTGGTGGTTCTGCTTTGTATGGCGGAAATGCAATAGCTGGAACCATAAACATATTGCTAAAAGATCCTATTCAAAATTCTTTTGAAATTGGAGTAAACAACTCTTTTATTGGAGTTGGTCTAGATGATTCGAATGCTACAGCAACAGATTACTCATTAAACTTTAACGCAACTGTTGTTGGAAAAAATGAACAAAGTGGTGTTGCCATTTATGGTTTTAATAGAGAACGAAAACCTTTTGATGCTAATGGAGATTCCTATTCAGAAATTGCCCTGCTAAAAAATATTACGTTAGGTTCAAGAATGTTTCATAAGTTAGGCACAAAAGCAAAAGTTTCGTTAGATTTTTTCCATATAAATGAAGAAAGGAGAGGTGGAAATAAATTTAACCTGCCAAATCATGAAGCTGATATTTCTGAAGCTTTAGAACATAATTTAACAACTGCTGCATTTACATTTGAGCAATATTATAGAAACAATGATTTATTTTCAGTTTTTGGTGCTGTTCAAAAAATTAATCGTGATTCTTATTATGGTGCCGAAAAATCTTTAAGCGATTATGGAAACACAAAGGATGTAATGATTAACACAGGAATTCAATACAATGCAAAATTCAACTCTTCTGATTTAGTTGTAGGAATTGAAGATACACATTCAATATTAAAGGACATAAAACTTGGGTATTTAGATCTTAACAATGCACTAATTGTTGATAATAAAATTGTTTCAATTCCACATACTAACAGTACAACTATTTCAAATCAGAAAATGAATTCGCTTGGGTTGTTTTCTCAATACGATATAAGAATAAATAAACTAAAACTATCTTTAGGAGCTCGTATAGATAATTATACTATTGAAGATAAAGAAAGTAATGCTGCTAAAAAAACAGGCAATGTATTTAGTCCTCGTATTAATTTTTTATATGACATTCGCGCAGATTTCCAAGCAAGGTTCAGTTATTCAGGAGGATATAGAGCGCCTCAAATTTTTGATGAAGATTTACATATTGAATCATCAGGATCGAGAAAAGTTATACATGTAAACGATGCTGATTTAAAACAAGAAACTAGCGATAGCTTTATGGCTTCATTAGATTATAATACAACATTTGGATCAACAAGTTTTGGATTTTTAGTTGAAGGGTTTTATACAAAATTAAACAATCCGTTTACCAATGAATATTCAGCACCAAATGAAGATGGCATAGTAATTTACAATAGAATAAATGCTTCTGAAGGTGCATTTGTTCAGGGAATTAATTTGGAGTTGAACTACGTTCCGATTGCTGTATTAAAATTTAAAGGAGGGTTTACTTCCCAAAAAAGCAAGTACGTAAAAGCACAAGAATTTGATGAAAAAAACTTTTTTAGAACTCCTGAAAATTACGGGTTTTTCACCATAGACTGGGAGCCATCAGATAGCTGGTGTATTATTGGAACTGGAACATATACAGGAAAAATGTTAATCCCATATTTTGGGACTACAATTCCCAATCCTAAAGAAGGAATACTTAAAAACTCTGGAACTTTTTTTGATGCAGGTTTAAAAATAACCAAAATATTAAAGTTAGCACATAATAATCTAGAAATATCAAGCGGAATTAAAAATATATTCAATTCGTATCAAGAAGATTTTGATATAGGAATTGACAGAGATCCAGCCTATGTATACGGACCAATGACACCTAGAACTATATATTTTGGATTAAAATTTGGAAATATTTTAAACTAAACTCTTTATTTAGATAATAGCTAATTTATAATAAAGAAGTCGAACCTAGCGATTCGGCTTCTTTATTATGAATTTGTTTACTTATTTAATGGGTCTTCGTAAATCTTAAATTTAGGGCTTTCATAACAGCTGATTATCAGCGTTATGAGATTTACAAATAAATTCAAAGTGATCAACTTTACAATTTTTAAGATAGCCTCTTTTTTTTAACTTAAAAATTAGCTTTTTTAAGTACACACATTTATTTTTATAATCTATTTTTACTTTACCCTTTTCAAGAATATCAGCCCCAATAATTCCATCAACAGCTTTAGCTTTATACTCTATTAACGCAGTATTTATGTAGGTTAAATCCAACAATACTAAACTGAACTTTTCATAATTCCAATCTTTAAATTTAAAAAGAATGCTATTTAATCTGATGTAGTAGTTATTTCGATTAAATTCAACGTTTTTTAAAAAGAAAATAGCCAGCAATTAAAAACAAACCAACAATTAAAAACCACATAAAATTAAAGTTTTTATTTTGATGTGAACTAACTTCGCCAATGTATATAAAACTAGCCCAATAATATGGTGATTTTTTACTGACTGAAATAGATTCATTATTTAAATAAGATAATTTGGCCGTATGCAAAGCTTCAGATTTATTTCCTGTTTTCTTATAATTTTTATAAAATTCAGACATTAATTCCTCGGTAGATTTATCATTTACTTTCCATAAAGAAACTAGTAAATTTTTTACGCCGGCGTAAGAAAAACCACGAGCTAAACTCATTGCGCCTTCACCCTTTCTTAAAGTGCCTAAACCAGTTTCACAGGCACTTAAAACTAATAAATCTGTTTTGAAATTATACCCATAAATTTCAGGTAAATATAATGTTTCATTATAAAATTCAATAGCAGGTGGTGTATAATAATTTCCTGAAGTTGCATGAGTTGATAAATGAATAATAGAATAATTTTTAGCTAGTTGATTAAATGCTTTTTTTGTTGCTTTTTGCTTTAATAAAAATGCTCCATCAATACTATTTTCAATACTATTTGCTTCTTGCAATGTGTAATTAAGTTCTGATAAATCACGATAATTTTTTTCGAAAACAGGGAAAAAGCCTATAAAATTTTCTTTTCCCTTTCCTACAACTTTAGAATCCTGTATTAAAATTGATGCTGAATAAGCATAACTTATATTGCTTTTTTTGAGTAAATATGGTAAATTTTCAAAGTTAGTGATTGCCGTTTTTTCAGTAATTAAAGCATCAAAAGGAAGAAATGAAAATAAACCGTCAGGAACTATAATTGTGTTTTTACTTAGCTCTTTTGAGAATAAATTTTTATACAATTGAAATCCTAATGAAGTATATTTAGTAACATTATTTTGTAAATCACTTCCTCTACTATTAGCAAACAAATTTAAAAACTCTGAAATTTGAGTATTAAATTCATCTTCTTTTACAATCTTATCTAATTTAGGTGCTATTCCTTTTGAAATTGAAAAGACATAAACATTTTCTTTTCCATCAAAAAATTCAATTAATTGTTCGTTTTTTCTTAATAGTTTTTCTTCAATGGTTTTGAATGAAATTAAACTATCATTTTTCACAGTTAAGGTTGGATATTTTGCATTAATTTCCTGTTTTAACAATTGCAACTCATTAAAAACAATTGCACGTTTATTTGTTAAATCTGCTAATAAATGTATCGATGCTTTTTCTCCTTTTAATTCTTCAATAGTAATCCTTTTATTAAGTTGTGATTTATTAAACAGCAACTGATTTTCAATCACAAATAAACTATCATTTTTAATTTTAGACTTTTGAAAAGCAGTTTCTTTTGCTTCTAATAACACAACCGATTTGGATTGTTCAGCAAACTGAAATGCCTTTTCAATCCAATTTATATTATTAGTTTGTTGATATAATTCGTAACACAAATCAATACAATTTTCACTTCTATTTCTATTTTCTTGTTGTTGAATTAATTTCGAATTCTGACTTAAAAAAGAGGCTCTTAACTCATCTTCAACTTTAAAAGCTAATTCGAAATTTTTTAGTGCATTTTCAAAATCATTTTGTTGAATAAACAATAATGCTCTCCCGTCCAAAGCTTCTTTTAATGTGTTTTCAGGATAAAAATTAGTAGTCTCAGGATTTTCAAAAACTGATTTAGGATGGTACTTTGGAAGCAATACACTTAACGATTTCTGATAATAAATTAATCCATTTTCATATTGATTTATTTTACCATAAACTTCAGCAGTTTGATTGTAAATTTTAGCAACTTCTCTATCGTGTTCTCCAAATGCTTTTTGAGCATTTTTTAAAGCATTCTCAAATTGAACAATAGCGTTATCAAATTCTTGTATTTGAACAAGGCAATTTGCTAAAGTGACCTGGTTTTTAGTTAAAATTGAACTCTCATTATCAATATTAAATTTATTTGAAAGCTGTACGTTTTCTTTGGCTTTTTCAATATCATTTAAATACAAAAAATTGATAGCCAAATCTGAATGAATTCTAGATTTTATTTCTTTTTCCTCATTTAAATTTAATGCTAAATTCAAATAATGTATCGCCTTTAAATATTCGCCTTTGGTTCTAAAAACAACTGCTAAATTTGAATAACCTGCAATTATTTGAGTGGTATTATTTTCTTTTTGAGCTTTTTCAATCGTAATTTTTAAAATATCTTCAGCTCTATCTATATCGCCCAAACGTGTGTAATTATTAGCTAGTGGTTTTAAACAAAATTCAATAATATCAAATTGAATATCTCCTTTTTTATAAAATGAAAATGCGTTTTCATATTGAAATATAGACTGGTTTATAAACCCAAATTGCTTTAAATAAAAAGCGTAATTAATATGTAAATAAAGTTGTGCAGTTTTTTCTTTATTATTTGTTGGAGTTCGCCATAAATTAGTTGAAATCTCTTCAAATAATTTTAAATTTTTAATAGATGGATTTTTCGCATACTCATCAAGTTGGGCATAAATAAATTCAGAAAAATTATCTTGCTGTTTTAATGAATCTAACCTTACTTTAAGATGAGAGTCTGTTTTTTGTGCAACTGATATAACACTAAAAAATACTAAAAATAGAATGATAACATTTTTCAGCATTGCATCTTATATTTTCCAAATAGCATAAAAATGAAATTGAGAATGTGGTTCGTTAAAATTATAAAGATAACGCACACCAACACTCGGCCCAATTCTAGATGCTCCAATAGTAATATCTCCAAAAACACCATATTTTATATCACTTAACGATGAATTACTTTCAGTTGTTACTGTTTCATTAAGTGCCTCAATTGGGTCTCCTATAGTTTCCTTTGAGTATACAAAATAACTAGAACTTGTTGTATTATTCACTTTATTTGAGATATCAAAAGAAAGTTGTGGACCAACTCCCAAACCTATAACTCCATTTAAATTATATCGAAATGACACCGGAACTACATCAATATTTAACTTTGTAATTTCCGAATTTGTTTCATCAAATCGTATGGCGCTGTCAATTATAACACCTTGATCTAATTCAATTGGTCCAAGTTGTTGACTAGCACTTTTAAAATCACCAAATTCATGTGTAGAAATCATCAATTCAGCTTGCAAATATTTTTTATATGATTTGTAAGGTGAAATGGTTGCTCCAACAAAATAACTTTTAGAATCTTTTACATCTAGATAACTATTATACCCAGATTTTACTCCAATTGAAATACCTGGAGAAAATCGTGATGTAGAAGTATTTGTAATTATTGGTTCGTTTTTATCAAAAATAATAGCGGTTTTACTTTTAGACTTTACCTTGTGAAAATCTTTCCCAAATTTCATTGAATATTTTACAAACCCTTTAGTAGAATCTTTATCATGAACTCCTTTTTGAGCTGTTCCGGGTAAATAAATATTTTTAAACTGAAATGAAATTTGATCTTTTGTAATAATAGTATCTAAACAACTATAATTAATTTCTTCTTCCGGGCAAATTGGGCATTCAGGATACATGTCTAAAACTTCTAATGAAGATTTATCTAACATTTCAGGAATATCAACATTTAGTTTTATCAATCTAGCTGGTCCTTCTCCATCATTTTGAAAGCGAACTTTATATTTTAAACGTTTAAAACGAACTAATCTATAATTTAATCTTGTATCGTAAACAGCCATTTTATTTGGGTCATGCGAGGTTACAATTTCCATTTCTTTAGTTAGCACTTTATGAGAATCGTTACCACGTTCAGGCACGTAAATACTTCTAATTGAAATTACGGCGCTTGTATCTTTTAGCATTTCTGGGGTAGTTTTAAAGCTAAAAAACATATTTCGCTCTTCGTTGGCTTCTAAATTATCAATTGTATACATTTTCACATCATGATAATAGGCTTTCGCTTCCTCTAAGGTTAATGGTAAGTTTTGCTTTAATGTATCGGCTACAATTAACTGCTCGTCAATAAATGTAGAAACTCCTGTAGTTTTTATAAATTCATTTTTAGAAATATACCGGTTATTATCAGCTATAATTTCATTTGAAATTTCTTTTTCATTGTGATGTAATCTAACGTCAACAAGCTCGAAATTTTTAGCTTTGTATTTCTTTTCATTGAAAAAAACATAAATTTCCCCATTCGTTGGAAACTCTTTTGTATTTCCATAACTCAATACCAATTGCATTTCTTCATTTGGTACTGGATCTCTATTTGTTTGTATTCTAAAACCATTGTGAGCAGCCACTAAATAATGATTTTCGTTTTCAGAAACATCAAAGTTGGCTTCATGTATAGCAACTTCTTTAGGCCGTGTTGCTGGCGGTTTTCCATCATCATAATTATTAGTTACGGAAAGTTGAGTATTGTAATTTCCCTTCTTTTTATAAGTATGCTTTGGGTCTTTTTCAAAACTATAATTACCATCACCAAACTCCCAATAAAACGTGTAAAATGATTTTGGAGCTCCCGCAATTTGACTTAATTGGGGTGTTTCAGGATTAAATGAAATTTTATTCCCGTTTACAGTATATTCAATGGTAGCTGTTCTTGTAATTGTATCATTTTCTATGCTTTGCGCATAAAAAAAAGTTTGAAACAATATTAAAAACATTGTTAAAATGTGATTTTTCATAATTAGTAGTTTAAACAAATATAAAAAAAGCATTCTATATTATATTTTTTGTTGCAAGAGATCGATCTAGTTTTTAATAAAAAATAAACAAAACCAAAAAAAAGCTGTCTTGTTAGACAGCTTTCCCACTTGCAATTGACCTATTTCAACCGTTCAATAATTGCAATGTTTTATGGTAAATCGTTAATTAATGTTTCTAAAGCAGCTTGGGTAATTGGACTTAAGCTTGATATCACTTCAATATGATCTTCAACAATTGTTGTTCCTTGTATTGCGTAATTTAATTGTCCATCTATTTCAGCAACCATTATAATATGTACTTCTAATCCTACAGGAATTAATCCGTAATGCTCAGTAAACATTTCTAAAGTTGTATTGTAAACATCCATTCTTGCTAAAGTTGATGCTTCACCATCATATGATAAATACACTGCACAATTGTCTTGGTTAAATTCAGCTGGTACATCAATAAAAATTTCAGTTTTTGCTCCGGCATAGTTATACCATTTGTCTAAGTTTGTCCATCCAAAATCTCCTATATCATAATTATATGTTGCAAATGCACCATCTGCACCTTGTCCATCTCTAATTTGAGCATCATCTTTTTCTCCATTACCATCTTCATCAGCTTCAACCCAATCTCCATTTGTATCATCATCTCCTCTAAAAATTTGCATTCCACCTTCTAAATCAGCAAAATCAACTGGTCGACTTTGAACTCCTGCCATTTCTAACAATTCCATTTGCACATCACTTTGTAAAGCAGAAATATGAAACTCTCCTGCCGATTTTAGTGCTTCTTTATCTCCATTAGCTCTCATTCCTAACGTAGATTTATCTTTTAAAAGCATTGAAGCTTTATCGTAAATCTCAATTAATTTAACTGTTACATTTCCTGTTACTGGAGTTCCATTTAATCCGAAAGAATTTGGTTGAAAAGTTACTTGTGTTCCTTGTGTTCCTATAATTACACCACCTGCGGCAGCGTCTAAAATAAATTCTTGTGTAGCATCTGCTCTGTTATCTTCAAAACGAGCTGCTAAGGCTACACCATCTGGTTGAGGAACTAAAACCTCATCTTTGTCATTAATACAACTTGCTAAACTTGCAAGTACCATTACTCCTAATACATTTTTTAAAATTCTGTTTACAACTTTACTATTCTTTAAGTTTGTAAAATTTTGTTTTTGCGTTTTCATAATTATTAAATTTTAATTGTTTATAAATTTGTTTTACACTTACATATCAACAGGTTTTATTTTTTGTTACCCTTTTTTATGAAAAAAAAATTAAATTAGCTATCTCTAACTATTGCACATGATTCAAAAACCACACGAAGACCACATATATATAGAGGCTTTGTTAAAAAATGACAGCAGAGTACTTTCTAAGATTTATGAAAAATTTTCACATAAGATTGTTTCATATGTAAGAAATAACAATGGAAATTCTGATGATGCCCAAGATATTATTCAGGAAACACTCGTTACAATTTACCACCAGGCAAAAGAGAAAAATTTTGTACTTACTTGTCCGTTTGATGCTTATTTCTATTTATTATGTAAAAGACGTTGGTTAAATGAACTTAAAAAAAGAGGAAATAAAAGGGTAACAATTTTAGACGATACTACATCTATTACTGAAGAGCAAGAACAACAAGTTGAAGAAACTGAAATTTTTGAAAAACAAAGTCAGCTTTTTGAATCAAAATTTAAAGAATTAGGTGCAAAATGTCAAGAATTATTAAAAACCACCTTTAAAATTAAATCGATGGAGAAAGTTGCCGAAATTTTAGGTGTTACTTATGGTTATGCTCGTAAGAAGAAATCGCAATGTATGGGTAAATTAACTCAGCTTGTGAAAAATTCGAATGAATTTCATCAACTAAAAGCCTACTAAAATGAGTGAAGATAACTACATAACGTTTGATAAGTATCTAAATAATGAATTATCGGATTTAGAGTTAACATCTTTTAAAGAACAACTAAAATCCGATATAGATTTTAAGCAAGAATTTGAAATTTATAAAGCGCTAGAAGCTTCATTAAGTTCAAAATTCGAAAATGAAGAAGAAGAAAAAGCTTTGAAAACTACACTTTCAAAATTAGGTTCAAAATACCTAAAACCTGAAAACACCATTAAAAAGAAAGGTAAATTAATTTCATTATTCAGCAATAAACAATTCATGGTTGCAGCAAGTATTGCACTGTTAATTGGTTTTTTCATATTTAATAATGGTGAACCTGTTTATAGCGATTTTTCGAGCCATAATTCATTAGAATTAGTTGTGAGAAGTGATAATAGCGAAACTATTATCAAAGCTCAGGAAGCGTTTAATTCTAAAAATTATGAAGTTGCTTTAGAACAATTAACGGTTTTATCTGAAACAAATAAAAACGATGCTGAAATTGAATTGTATAAAGGAATTTGCTTTTTGGAGTTAAATAATTATGTGGAGGCCGATCAAATTTTTGATGCCATAAGCAGCGGAAAATCAACTTTTGTACATACTGCATCTTGGTATAAAGCTTTAAGTATGTTAAAACAAGAACAGTTTGAAGCTTGTAAATACGTTTTACAAACAATTCCTGAAAGTGCTGATGAATATAAACAAGCAAAAAAGTTATTAAAAAAGTTATAGTATTTTTAAAATAAATTACAATAAAATGCCATACTTATATTTGTAAATATGGCATTCTATTGTAAGTATTGATTCCTATTAAAATTGATTCCTGTCTTCTCAAAAATAACATGATTTTTTAGTAGAAAGGCAAAAAAATTAAAACAAACTGGCTTAAAAAGTCGGAATCTGATTAAAAAAAACTCTCAAAAATTAATTTTAGATGATTATACCTTTTTAAGATAGCCTGTAATTATTACTATTAATGAGATAAATGTACGAAATACAAAAAAAATTGTTGTTATTTTTAAATAAACTTCAATAATTAAGCGCATTTTATACATTAACAAGATAAGTGTTGTCATTCCCTCAGAATGTAACATTTGTCATACAATATATATTTTATTAAAAGTATATTCATCGCTTACTAAACAATTAGATTAATTATGAGAAAAAATTTATTATTATTAGTTGCTCTTGTTATGGCGACTAGTGCAAGCGCACAATTTTACGTAAGTGCAAGTGGTGGATTATCTATGGGTAGTGCAGGTATACTTATGGGTACCTCATTAAACGATACTAAAACTGAAGCTGAAAATCATTATGGTAGTTATGGTGAAGGATTAAACGCTCAATTAATGGGAGGTTACTTTTTTAATGACATGTTTGGGCTTGAATTAGGTGTAGGTTATTTACATGGTTCAGACCAAACCATTGATACATACAAAGTTAATGATGCAGGTTCTATTGCTGAATATACAGAAGGTATTGCACACGGAAGAGCTTATGGTTTAAATTTATCATTAGTTTATAAATTTAATGAAAAAATATACGGGAAAATTGGTGCTATTACTAAATTAGGTGGTAAAACCGAAGCTATATTTACAAAAACGACTTCTACTCCTTTAGGACCAATTATTGCAGAAGGAGTAACAGATTACCACGGTAGAATTCCACTAGGATTTACAGCTACTATTGGACATAAGTTTAAATTAAATGATAATTTAAATTTATTTGCTGAGCTAGAATACTTAGGAATAAATGTAACTAGAGATAATTCTGAATATCAAGAATTATTAGTTACTACTCCTGCAATCCCTGCTGGTGTAGTTGGTGCTTCTGCTGTACCATCAATGACATGGACTTTAGGTGAAGCTCCTTTAGCTCATCCAGTTTTTGGAACTATCGCTGCTCCGTCAAAAATTACTTATGTAGATAATTTAAGTACAACTAATACAGATCCTTCAAAGGCATTGTCATCTGTTGTACCTTACTCTTCATTTGGTATTAACTTTGGTATTACTTATAATTTTGGAAATAAAGAAAAGAACTAAGTTTTTTATTTAACACCAATACATAAAAAAGCCGTTTAAAATTTAATTTTAAACGGCTTTTTTATTTTAGTATATTATTTAGTTGCTAGTTAACTTAACAGCTGAATCATCAATTATTTTATTAAAATCACTTTCTAATATATTTGTTTTTAAACCTAGTAGCACATAATCGTTATCGCTTTTAACTTTCAAGACTATTTCTTTAATTGTATTTTTATGCTTCAAAAAGTACAACTGAACTTTATCTCCGTTTTGATTTATCCTAAAAATTGAAGTGTATTTTTTTTGTTTAATAAACCTCTCAAACTTTCTATCTAAAGAAGTTGAAGCATCTGAAAAAATCATTACTTTATAATGCTTTACTTTTTTAAATAAATCTTCATATTCTTTAACATCATCTTTTGGAATAAACATATTTGCAATAAAAGCAGGTGAGCTTATTGAAAATTCACAAGTCTCTTTATTTTCAACATAAAAAGAGTTAAAAGATGATTTTGTTGCGCAAGAAGTTAATATAATTGCGGCTACTAAAATTAGAAAACTATTTTTCATAATAAAGGTGTTTAATCTATGACGATTAAACACCCTTATTGTAACTTTACATTACTTATTTTTTTGCATATAACATCGGATTTGTATCCTCGTCATTATACATTTTCATTTGTTTATATACTTTTACAAACTTCTCTCCTGAAGCAAAATCGCTTAATAAATCATCTATTGCAGTAGATAAATCAACACGTTGTTCTAAAAGTACATTTAGTTTTGTTTGGCATTTTGCTCTATGATCTTCTGATGCAGATTTACGAGTTGCCTCTTCATTCATATGATAAATTTTTAAGGCTAAAATTGACAATCTATCTATTGCCCAAGCTGGTGTTTCAGAATTAATTTTAGCACCTTCTTTTACCTTAACATCTTTAAATTTATTTAAGAAATAACTATCAATAAATTCAACCATATCAGTTCTATCCTGATTTGAAGCGTCAATTTTACGCTTTAAAACAATTGCTTCAACAGGGTCTATATTTGGCAAACGAATAATATCTTCATAATGCCATTGTACCGTATCTATCCAGTTTTTTCTGTACAATAAATGCTCGAAAGTATTTTTATCAAACGGATTTTCAAATGGTTGATCAACATCATCTATAATGTGATATTTTGCGATTACTTCATCAAATAATTGATTGTATTGTTTTGCGTTCATAAGTGTTTTTCTAATATATGTAAATATTCAACTGTTTCAGTTGCTTTGTGATTTCTGTTTTCTGTTTTATCAGCTTTAAATCGTTGATAATTTGTGGTTTTTAAGCTGTATTTTCCGTACTTTAATAATATTGTACTTACTTCATTTTCAGACATTAAACCCTCATTATTGTAACTCAAAAAAATATGCTTAAAGTTAGCGTTTTTTATTAGTTCTTCAAAAGATATTTTTACTTCATTTTTTTTACAATAGGAAGACTTATAATAATCTCGTAATCCTGTTTTTCCCTTCGGAAGAAATGTGTCGTATTTAGCAATTGTATTTAATAAATGATAATTTGAACCATATTGCCGAGCATTATATGGTGGATCTAAATACAAAATATCTCCTTTAATTTTTTTTATGAGATCGTTGCTATCTTCATTAAAAATTTGGTGTGAACTCTCTGTTTTTAAAAATTTTGCAGGAACAATTAATAATGTTTTTTGAGCTGTTTTTTTTAATTGCTTTAAATATGCTCCATAAACCGAAGCTGTGTTCGCTACTTTATCAGCACTTTCAATTAATGACGCCAATAAAAAGTAATATTCATCAGCTGTTATTTCGATACTTGTTTTCCACTTCTCAATTTGCATCCGAATAGCATCAATTTTTTTTCCGTTTTCTGATGAAAAATATAATCTCTCTTCATTTCCACCTTCACAATAATTCTGAAAAATAAAACCTTCTATTCCTACTAAATTATTTAAACATTCAATTTGTTTTTCACAATTTATTGATGTGTGATTTCCAATATAATTTCTATTTAGTACATAACTATATCGTTCAACATCATTAGCAATAACTTGTTTAACTAACGGCTTAAATGTTCTACCAACAATTCCAGTACCTGCAAACAAATCACAAAACACAAGGCTTGATAAATCTGAATTCACCGTATTAATTATTGATGATTTTAAAAAGGAAGATAACTTATGTTTAGAACCTATATAATTCAAAGTTTTTATTTACGGTTTACAAATTTCTGTATCAAAATTACTTTATTGCCCAAATAATATCGGCTTTTACAATTTCATTTTTAAAATAAAAACTGTGTAATTTTGAAGTTTCAAATTTAAGTAAATATGTTGATACTATTTTTTTTAACCAACTAATTTCAGCTTTTAATTTCCAATGCTCATTTTCATTTTCATAATTTACCAACACAATAAAAAGTCGATTTTTAAAATGTTTTCGTTGTTGCTGACTTTGGTTTTTATACAACCATTCTATTATTTCATTTTTATGTGCAATTGCGTATGGAACAGATTTTTTAAATCCTTTTGGAAAAACGGTAGTTTTATGATCAAACGGGGTTTCGTTAATAAAAAAATCTGTGAATTTATTGTATGAATCGTGATGCGGATTCACCATCTCATGTTTACAAAAAAAACTTTCTACTGCTTTTGCTGACCAAAAATTAAACCACCTATTTAATGTGTAATTTTTTAAATCGTTGTATTGAAAATTGTTTTTGAATTTGGTTTCAATTTCTGACAAAAGCGAATCAAATGAGCTTATTTTATATATAAAATTAGTCTGAATATCAAACTCATCTACTTGCTTTCGTCCCCAGGAATATTCAAATTTTAATCTCTTTTTTAACTCTTTTTCAATTGTAACATCAACCATTTTAATTATAAAAATTTACGCTCAATCAAATTAATTAAACGTTCTTCATAATCTTGTTTAGCACTCCAATCGTAATCAGGTTTTACCATTTTTTTTATAAAATCCTTTGCTTCCTCTTCATTTTTAAATGAGTTTAACTGCGATAATACACGATTAAAATCTTCTTGATTATTTTCAAATAAATGCTTTACAAATGCAATCCTATCATTTAACCCCACTTGTATGTTATTTTTAAATAATGTATCATTTAAAGAACGTTGTGTATTTTCAGGTACTTCTTCAATCTTAGGATTTTCTTTAGTAACTCTTTCAAACATTTCAGTAGCAACATCTGCAGAAATAGCATCTTTAAGTTCTTCTTCTAATGAGTTTAGAACTGAAAAAACTTCTTTTTCATCATCTTTTAATATGCTGTTTTCAATATCAAGCACCCCTTCAATTTGTTCGTCTAATAACATTTCAAGCTTTTCAACATCTTCTATAACTTCAATTAAATTAGAAGACACTTCCTTTTCTTCTTCAAAAGAAGGTTCTATTTTATCAACAATTTTATTGGTGATTTCTAATGAATTAGATTCACTATTTATATACGCATCAACAAACTTCAACACCGACAATTTTTCATAAATTCCTTGTGCTTTTTCATGAAGTGCACTAATATCATCACTATTTTCCAATTGTAAAATACTGTGTGCCAGACTTACTAATTCGGCTTTTATTTTTTTGTGCATAAGTTGCTTTATTAAATCGTTTTAGATGTATTATTTTTAATAAATTTGTAAGAATTCAAAAACAGCAAATTGCCGTTTTATATGAATGACTAAACGAATGTAACAATTATTTTTATTGCATTTGTTTTGAATGTAAAAAATTACAATAACCTTTCAAGCGTGAAATTACAAAATGTTTCTTGAAAATACAGTAAATCATAACGAACAATTTGGCTGGATTGAAGTAGTTTGCGGATCCATGTTCTCTGGTAAAACAGAAGAATTAATTCGTAGGCTAAAACGAGCACAGTTTGCCAAACAAAAAATAGAAATTTTTAAACCTGCCATTGATACAAGGTACGATATAGAAATGGTTGTTTCACATGACGCTAATGAAATTAGATCTACACCAGTACCTTCATCATCAAATATTTTAATTTTAGCTGCAAATGTAGATGTTGTTGGTATTGATGAAGCTCAATTTTTTGACGATGGTATTGTTGCTGTTTGCAATGAATTAGCAAATCGTGGTGTTCGTGTTATTGTTGCTGGTTTGGATATGGATTTTAAAGGAAATCCGTTTGGCCCAATGCCTGCGCTTATGGCAACTGCAGAATATGTTACAAAAGTGCACGCGGTTTGCACAAGAACTGGAAATTTAGCTCATTATAGCCACAGAACTGCAGTTGGTGATGAACTTGTAATGCTAGGCGAAACACAAGAGTATGAACCTTTAAGTCGTGCTGCATACTACAAAGCTATTCGTGCAGAAAAAATAAAAAAGGAAGCACAAAATAACAATGGAAAATAACCACGTTACTGTTCTTGAAATAAATTTAAATGCCATTGATTTTAACTTCAATTATTTTAAATCTAAACTTCATAAAAAAACTAAAGTTTTAACTGTTATTAAAGCTTTTGGTTATGGTTGTGGTTCAATTGAAATTGCTAAATTTTTAGAATCTAAAGCAGATTATTATGCCGTTGCTTATTTAGATGAAGGTATAGCCTTAAGAAATGCCGGTATTAAAACACCTATCATTATATTACACCCTCAAAAAAACAATCTTCAAAAAATTGTTGAATACCAATTAGAACCCAATATTTATTCAATTAATTTACTAAAATCTTTTGTTGAAGATGCAAAACAATTAAAACTTCAAAATTACCCATTTCATTTAAAATTTAATACAGGTTTAAACAGATTAGGATTTTCTAATGATGAAATTTTAGAAATATCATCAACAGTAAACAATCAAAAAGAATTATTTATAAAATCTGTTTTTTCACACATTGCAGCAAGTGAAGATTTAAATGAACGTGAATTTACATTACAACAGATAAATACCTTTAATTCACTTTCTAAGGAATTAATTAGTCAGCTAAATAACAATCCGTTTAAGCACATGTTAAATACTTCAGGAATACTAAATTATGCTTCTGAAGCTCAATTTGATATGGTACGCTTAGGAATTGGGTTATATGGTTTTGGAAATGATGAAAAGGAAACCACCAACTTAAAAAATGTTGTTACTTTAAGATCAGTAATTTCTCAAATACACACTGTTCAAGAAGGTGAAACCGTTGGTTATAATAGAGCTTTTAAAGCAACTTCTACTGTGAAAACAGCTACAATTCCGATTGGGTATGCTGATGGAATTTCAACACAATTTAGTAATGGAGTTGGTTATGTTTACATAAACAACCAAAAAGCAGCCATAATTGGGAATATTTGTATGGATATGTTAATGGTAAATGTTTCTGATATTAATTGTAATGAAGGTGATGAAGTTTTAATTTATAAAAACCAACAACATATTGAAGCATTGGCGAAAGCTATAAACACAATTCCTTATGAATTATTGACATCAATCTCACAACGAGTTAAAAGAGTGTTAAAACAGTGTTAAATAAAGTGGTTTTTTTACTATCTTCGTTATACTATTAATCAATTAAAATAGCTTAAAATGGGAATGTTTAAAGAATTCAAAGATTTTGCAATGAAGGGAAACCTTGTTGATATTGCAGTAGGTTTTGTAATGGGTGCAGCTTTTAAAAGTGTTGTGACATCATTTACTGGTGGTATTGTTTCACCACTTATTGGTTTAATTTTCAATTCAAATTTCAAAGATTTAAACTGGGTTGTTAAAGATGGTGTTGCAAATGATGCTGGAGAAATGGTGGGTGAAGTTGTAGTTCTTTACGGTGATTTTTTAACAAACTTATTAGATTTTATAATTGTTGCATTTGTAATGTTTATGATTATAAAAGGAATTAATAAAACAAAGAAAAAAGAAGAACCAGCTCCTGAAGCACCAAAAGGACCTTCTCAAGAAGATTTATTAACTGAAATAAGAGATTTATTATCTAAAAAGTAAACCAAACTTTATTTAGTAAACTAAAAAGGCTCGCAATTGCGAGTCTTTTTTTATTGTTGTTTTTTTGTTTCGTAAACCACCGCTATTGTTGGGTAATTTTCACTTTGAGTAATTAAAATTAATTCGTCATTAACAGTAACATTACCTGTTTGAAGCACTTTAAAATACATTCCACTTTTAGTAGAATTCCAAAATTGTTTTAATATTTTTTGAGTCCCAAAAACCAACCCTAATTTCATACAAGGTTCTCTTGGCTTTGTAACTTCTAAAATAACTTCGCCTAATTTATACACATTCCCAACCTGAATTTTAGTTTCTTCTAAATTTGAAATGGTTAAATTTTCACCAAAAATACCATAATACCAATCTAAATTTGGGTATAATTCCTTCCAATACTGATAATGATTCTCAGAATACGCATATACTGCTTGGTCAATTCCACCGTGATATTTTCTATCTATTACAACGTCGTTTTCAACATCTTCTTTACCTAAAAAAATAGGATGATTTACTGGTTTTTTAAAAATTCCAGTTTCAATTGTTTTTCCTTTATAGTTGATAGTTTTTTTCTCTCCAATATTAACCGATACTACTTTCATTATATTTTAAATTTTGAAAGTTCATTCGCAATTTTACGATTGTCAGATAAACGAGGCACTTTATTTTGTCCTCCTAACTTCCCAATTGATTTCATATAACTGTTAAAACCACCTTTTTCAATACTAGTTATTTTTAAAGGTTGTAATATTTTTCCTACAATTAAATCGAGATAATACATATTTTGCTGTTGCATTGAAATATCAATTTTAGCTGCAAAATCTTGTAAATTTTCTGGTTCATTTTCAAACTCAATAAACCACTCATGATATGGCAACCCGCTTTGCGGTGTGATTTGTGGTGCTACAGTAAACTCTGTAATACCAATATTTGTATTGGTTGTGTTTTCATTAATTGCTTGCTCTACTTCTTTACCAATTACGTGCTCCCCAAATGCTGAAATAAAATGTTTAATACGTCCGGTAACCATAATTCTTGGTGGATTTACTGAGAAAAATTCAACAGTATCTCCAATATTATAACCCCAAAGTCCTGCATTTGTATTTAAAATAATTACATAATTCACACCAATTTTAACATCGGCTAAAGAAAGTCTTGTTGGGTTTTCCTCAAAAAATTCTTCGGAAGGAATAAATTCGTAAAACATACCATTATCTGCCAACAACATCATTCCTTTTTCCTTTTGAGAATCTTGGTATGCTATAAATCCTTCAGAAGCTGGATATAATTCAATAGTATCAACTTTTCTTCCAATTAAATCTTCAAACTTATTTCTATATGGTTCAAAATTCACACCTCCATAAACGAATAAATTAAAATTCGGAAAAACATCCCCAACTTTCTTACCCGTTCTTTCAGTTATTTTTTCGAAATACATTTGTACCCAAGATGGAATCCCACTAATTAGCGTCATATTCTCGTTGATAGTTTCATCAACAATGGCTTCAATTTTGATTTCCCAATCTTCAATACAATTAGTTTCCCAACTTGGTAATCTGTTTTTTGTTAAATATTGAGGAATATAATGTGCTGCAATTCCAGAAAGACGACCTGTTTTTACACCATTTTTATCATCCAATTCAGGGCTTCCTTGTAAAAAAATCATTTTCCCATCTACAAATGCTGTTTTTTTTGTTTCAGCAATATATAGCAATAAAGAATTACGCGCCGCACTAATGTGCATTGGCATAGATTCTTTAGTTAAAGGAATGTATTTAGCCCCTGAAGTTGTACCAGAAGTTTTAGCGAAATATAATGGTTTCCCTTTCCATAAAACATCTGATTGCCCCTCGACAACTTTTTCTACATATGGTTTTAACGCTTCATAATCACGAATAGGAACTTGTTTTTTGAAATCTTCATATGATTTTATATCACTAAAATTATGATCTTTTCCAAACGATGTGTTTTTCGCTTGAGCAATCAAATTTTTAAAAACTTTTTGTTGTACTTCTACAGCATTGTTACTTTGTTTATAAAATTTTGTTGCAATTAATTTTGCAAATGGTTTTGCTAAAGTTGATTTAATGCTCATAGTTAATCAAAATCGATATAATTAGTTGGATCTACTGGATATCCTTCATTCCACAATTCAAAATGTAAATGAGGTCCAGTACTATATTCTCCTGAGTTTCCTGCGGAAGCAATTACTTCGCCAGATTCTACTAAATCTCCCTGATGCTTATGTAAAGCACCATTATGCTTGTAAATAGAAATAAATCCACTTGAGTGTTTCACAATAATTACATTTCCAGTTTCTGCTGTCCATTCGGCAAAAATTACAGTTCCATCTGCAACACATTTCACAGGAGTGCCAATTTCTATTGCAATATCAACAGCAAAATGCTTTTTTTCATAATTAAAGCCATCTGAAATTGTTCCAACAACTGGTGCAAAAAACACAATATCAACATCTTTAGTCGCCTCATTAAAAATACTATATCTATCAGAACTTTCTATTTCTTGTCTAAATTGCAAATCCTCTAAAGAGGGTTCAAAATTCATCGAGTCTTTATCATAGTGGATAGCTTGAAAAACGGAGTCTTTATCAAATAACACTTCCGAAATTTCTCCTGTTAACAATGCTCTAACTTTTTGAATATATAAGTTATTTACCTCTAATACTTCTTGTAAAGAATCTGCTTTATATACTAATTTGGTTGCGTCTTTTTTTAATTGTATTGAAGAATAACCAGGAATATATTGTCTTAATGGTGTAAATGCAATTAAAAAAATGGTACCTACAATTAAAAGAATAGAAAATAAACTACCTAAAATAAACACATTTAATCTTGTTAATTTAAATGATAATTTTTCTTCAAAAGTATCCTCATTTAAAACTACCAAACGGTATTTATGGATTAACTTTTGTTTAAATTTCCTTTTATCTTGAGGTTTTTTTGTCATAATTCTAATTAAAACAAATATACAACGAAATTTTATTAAATTAATTTCAACTTACTTACCTGGTGGTGTTAAAAATAAGCCAATTTTACTATTTATAAAAATTCATTTCATCAATATATTTCCAAACATTTTCCGGTAACATAATACGAATGTCTTTTTTTTCTTGGATTGCTTTTCTTATAAAAGTTGAAGATATTTGAACTATTGGGGCATTTACTTTATGAATTTTTTGATGAGCTAAAAACTTATGTTCTGTTTTTCCTTCAGAAATTCTCGGATATACATACAATTCATAATTTTGAAGAATTGCTTCATAATTTTTCCACTTGTGAAATCCTTTTAAGTTGTCTTCTCCCATAATTAAACAAAATTGATGATTTGGGAATTTCTCCTCAAAATGAACCAATGTATTTATAGTGTAATTTGGTTGAGGCAAATTAAATTCAAGGTCAGATGATTTTAATTTAGGGTAATTTTCAACCGCTAGATTTACAATTGCTAATCTGTGATAATTTTTTAATATTGATGCTTTTTGTTTAAATGGACTTTGTGGTGTTACCACAAACCAAACCTCTTCTAAATCAGAAAATTCAACTATATAATTTGCAATAATCAAATGCCCAATATGAATTGGATTAAATGTACCAAAAAACAATCCTACCTTCATTTATTTTATAAAGTTTTCTACTAAATTATATGCGTCTTTTTTAGCGGTATCTAAATCATTATTTATCAAAATAACATCAAAATCATCGGCGTATTTTAATTCTTTTTCAGCTTTTGCTACACGCTCTTTTATTTTTTCTTCGCTATCAGTTTGTCTATTTCTAAGTCTACGTTCCATTTCTTCAATAGATGGCGGTTGCACAAAAATAGCTAAAGTTTGTTCTGGAAATTGCTGCTTTATACTTAAACCTCCAACAACGTCAATGTCAAAAATTACGTGTTTCCCTAATTTCCAAATTCGTTCTACTTCCGTTTTTAAGGTGCCATAATAATTATTGGCATAAACTTCTTCCCACTCAATAAAATCACCTTTTTTGATAAGTTTTCGAAATTCCTTCAACGAAATAAAATAATAATCTTTATTATGAATTTCAGCTCCTCTTTTTTCACGTGAAGTTGCCGAAATAGAAAAATCTAAGTTTAATGCTGTTTGCTTTAGTAAATGATGTACAATTGTAGTTTTACCCGAACCAGATGGTGCTGAAAAAACTATCAGTTTCCCCTCTTTTTTCACTGTGTTATTCTTTTATAAAACGTTCAAGTTTTGTTCTTTAATTTTTTCAAGTTCATCTTTCATTTGAACCACTAATTTTTGCATATCTGCAAAGTTAGATTTAGAACCAACGGTGTTAATTTCTCTCCCTATTTCTTGCGTTATAAAGCCAAGTTTTTTCCCGTTTGAAGATTCTTCATTTAATTCCTTTCTAAAGTAATCTAAATGGTTTTTTAAACGTACTTTTTCTTCTGTAATATCTAATTTTTCAATATAATAAATAAGTTCTTGCTCAAATCTACTTTCATCAATTTTAGCTTCTAATTCAGCAATTGCTTTTTTTATCTTTTCCTTCACGTGTTCAATACGTTTTGGATCTTCTAAAATTACTTTTTCTAACAATTCTTCAATAATTGAAATGCGTAATTCAAAATCAGCAAGTAATACTTTTCCCTCATCTAATCTGTACTCTTTAATTTTTTCAATAGTTTCACTTATGGCAACTTCAATTTGTTTCCATTCATTTTCATCTAATTCTTCTTTTTCAGATTTTAAAGAATCCGGCAAACGTATTGCCATTTTCAATAACTCAACTTCATTAGAATCAACAATTTCTTTTAACTGATTCATATACTCTTTCACTACAGATTCATTAATTTTAGATGAAACTTCGCCTCCATTATTTTCTATATAAATAGAAAAATCAACTTTACCTCTTTCTAAAGATGCAGCTAATTGTTTACGAATATCTAATTCTTTTTCTCTGTAATAAGAAGGAATACGAACATTTAAATCTAAATTTTTACTATTTAACGATTTTAATTCAATCGTAATTTTTTTAGTTGAAATTTGCAATACGGTTTTACCATATCCAGTCATTGATTGTATCATCTAATTCTAAAATTTGAGCAAATTTACGGATTTTATAAATAGCATTTAAAATACTACTTTTACATTTCTTAAATTATTATTTTGAGTCAAATAAAACATATATTAGTTATTAGATTATCAGCTATGGGAGACGTTGCAATGACAGTTCCTGTAATTAAAGCATTTACTAAACAAAACCCTTCTACAAAAATAACGGTACTTTCAAGAGCTTTTTTGAAACCTTTATTTTCTGATTTAAATAATGTTACTTTTTATGCTGCGGATGTAGGTGGAAAACACAAAGGTCTTTTTGGGTTATATAAACTTTTTAAAGAATTACAATCTTTAAATATTGATGCAGTTGCAGATTTACATAATGTACTGAGATCTAAAATTTTAAGAACTTTTTTTAAATTATCTTTCACTAAAATTGCTTTTATAATTAAAGGCCGAAAAGAAAAACGCGATTTAACAGCAACTAAAAACAAAGTTTTTAAGCAACTAAAAACCACGCACGAAAGATATGCTGATGTGTTTAAAAGTTTAGGTTTTCACCTTGATATTTCAAATCCTGAATTTCCTTCAAAACAACTATTATCTGAAAAAGTATTAAATATTACAGGTGAAAAAACCACAAAATGGATTGGTGTTGCTCCTTTTGCACAATACAATTCAAAAATGTATCCTTTAGATTTAATGGAACAAGTAATTGATCAATTAAGTGCCAAAGATTATAAAATATTACTTTTCGGTGGTGGTGAAAACGAAATTAAAATTTTAGATAAAATTGCAAATAAATTTCCAAACACCATAAATGTTGCTGGTAAAATTAAATTAACTGACGAGCTAAATCTTATTTCTAATTTAGATTGTATGCTGAGTATGGATTCTGGAAATGCTCATTTTGCTGCAATGTTAGGTGTAAGAACAGTAACTATTTGGGGAATTACACATCCTTTTACAGGGTTTGCTCCATTTAACCAACCTTTTGAAAATGCTATTTTGCCAGATTTAATAAAATATCCAAACATTCCATGTTCTATATATGGAAACAAAGTTTGTGACGGTTATGAAAATGTAATGAGAAGTATTTCACCAGGGATTATAGTTCATAAAATTGTGAACTTTTTATAATATTGAAGTCATGATTCTATTTAATATTGGCAAATAGTTTTAGCAATATTAATAGTATTTGTAATTTAAAAAGGCTTGCAAATTGCAAGCCTTTTTAAATCTATCTTTTATTTATCCAATGCTGGAATTCTAAGAACCTGACCTGGGTAAATTTTATCAGGATCAGTTAGCATTGGCTTATTTGCTTCAAAAATAACAGGATATTTCATGGCATTTCCATAATATTTTTTTGCGATTTTACTTAAATACTCACCTTTTACAACCGTATGAAACTGAGCTTCTGGCGCTGGAATTACAACAGTCATTCTATCATCAACGGTAGCAATTCCTTCTGTATTACCAATAACTAACACTGCTTTTTCACGCGTTTCTTGAGAATTTGCTTGCCCCCATATTATTGCACTATCACCATTAACTTCAATGTTTAAATCTAATACTTCAAAGCCTAAAGTTTCAATTGCATTGGTTAATCTATTTGCTTTTTCTTTCGCTATTTCAGCTTTTAACGTTGCTGATTCAGCTGCTTCCTCAGCTGTAGTTTTTCCAATCCCAAAAACTTTAGCTCCTGCATTCTTAATAAATGAAAATAATCCCATACCTTTTTTTATTTTAAATTAATTAATAGTTTTATTAAGCCCTAATATACGAAATTAACCTGTTTTATTTTATATTTTTATAATTATAAAGTGGTATTTTTGCAAAAATACTTTTTTATGGATGTTAATATTCTAGATGCTAAAAATTCATTATTAAATAAATTTATTTCTGAAATTAGAGATGTTACTATTCAGAAAGACTCCATGCGATTCAGAAGAAATATTGAGCGAATTGGTGAAATTTTAGCTTATGAACTAAGTCAAGATCTTGATTATGAAAGTAAAATTGTTACTACTCCACTTGGAACAAAAATAGTACAAGTTCCAAAAAATGACATTGTATTATGTTCAATTTTAAGAGCTGGTTTACCATTACACACCGGTCTTTTAAATTATTTTGATGATGCAGAAAATGCATTTATTTCAGCCTACAGAAAACATATTAATGAAACTGAATTTGAAATTAAAGTTGAATATTTTGCTTCTCCAAGCTTAGAAGGAAAAACCTTAATTTTAACTGACCCAATGTTGGCAACGGGGCAATCTATTGTAAGTGTTTTTGAAGGTTTAAAAGGTCATGGAACTCCAAAAGAAATATATTTAGCTTGTGTAATTGGTTCTACTGAAGCAATAGAATTACTAAAAAAGCACTTTCCTTCAACTACAAAATTATGGATTGCTACGGTTGATAATAAACTAAATGAGAAAGGTTATATTGTCCCTGGTTTGGGTGATGCTGGTGATTTAGCCTTTGGTTCAAAATTATAAAAAATAAACACTTACTGCAATTATTAAAAACAAATATAATATCACATTTTTAAATATTGAGGATTTACTATTTTGTAAAAAATTTGCAATAATTACCGCCGAAGGGAATACCAAATAAAAGAACTCCGAACCATTTTTTACAGGTGATAACCCTATAATTATTACAGAAATTAAGAGGTGATTAAGATTTGTATTCCAAGAAAATTTTAAGTTGTTACTTATTGAAACAATTTTAGGTGTAACTTTTACAATAGCCCACACCAATATGGTAACTAAAAATAATATTGGTATTATGAACTTCGGAAAATTATAAGGACTAAAATCTAAATTAATATCATACTTAAATCTACTAAAAAAGACGACTAAATTATCAAAATAAAATGCATTCGTGAAATAAATAAATATTGGAGTAATAACACCTATTATAGGTATCAACAAATTTTTAATAGTTACTTTTTCATAAATTATAATAGCAATATAAATTAAAAGTAAATAAAAAATACTCCAAGAATAAATTAATGTAGCAACTCCAATCCAAAAAGCAGCATCAAATATTTTTATATTAGTACTTACTCCACTCCTTAAACTGTATATTTTGCGAAAGCATAAAAGCAATACTAAATTTGAAAAAACAATATAATTAGTGAAAATAGCTTTAGGGAAAGCCCCTAATATTAAAACAGCTAAAAGTAATGGGTAAGCATTGTCTTTTGTTAATTTATTTTTTTTAATAATAAATTTGAATATCAATAAAAATAATACAAGCCAAAAGAAAAAACCTGTTTTTTGAAATAGAAAACTCCAAGAAAACTCCATAGAATCTCCTAAAAAAGTTGGAACAAAATAAAATAAAAACAGTAATATAACTACATTAAAAATAGTTGCTGGTTTAGTTTTATTAAAAAAATTTGCTATCATTACTATATTTTATACTTTTGTCGGTAAATATAATTAAGATATGATTGGAAACAATATTTTTAAAGCAATAGGTGAATTTTGTCAGACAGTATTATTTCAACCATACAATGATTTAAGATCATTAGATAATTGGTGGGTACAAAATACCATAAGCTGGATATTTATTACTATTACTTTTATAGCCTTCTTTTATTGGTTAGGAGAATTAAAAAAATATAAAAAAGCTGGAAACGAATAGTTTCTTATTTAATTTCACATTCAATTCCTTTTTAAAACTCAAATTCTGTGGGCAGTAAGAACAAGCTTAAAAGATTTCGTGAAAACGAAACATTTTCAAATGTAATTCAACCTACACGAGAAGAGTTACTTAATGGGTCTCCTTTAAAAGGAAACTGGCATACTCATTTTAACAATAACAATCCAATTGTTTTAGAATTAGGTTGCGGAAAAGGTGAATACACTATTGATTTAGCACGAAAAAACCCAAACATTAATTATATTGGTATCGATTTAAAAGGCTCACGTTTTTGGCGTGGGGCTAAAACAGCTTTGGAAGAAAATCTTACTAATGTTGCTTTTATAAGAACACAAATAGAATTGATAGATTTACTTTTTAACGAAAACGAAGTAACTGAAATTTGGATCACCTTTCCTGATCCTCAAATTAAATACACAAGAACTAAACACCGTTTAACAAATGCTGAGTTTTTAAAAAAATACCATCATGTTTTAATTTCTGATGGAATTGTGAATTTAAAAACCGATAGTGAATTTATGCACGGTTATACCTTAGGTTTATTGCACGGTGCAGGTCATGATGTTATATATGCGCATCATGATATTTATAAAAACCCGCATACTCCTATTGAAGTAACTTCTACTCAAACCTTTTACGAAAGTCAATATTTAGAGAAAGGAAAACCAATTACTTACATAAAATTTAGAATTCGTTATTAAATTCTTATTTTTAACGAATGGAAAAATCAGAGAACTTTTTTGACAAAGTTTATGAGGTCACAAAACTAATTCCCTTCGGAAGAGTTACAAGCTATGGTGCAATTGCCAAATACCTTGGTGCTGCAAAATCTGCTAGAATGGTTGGTTGGGCAATGAATGCTTCTCATTATAAAGAAGAAATACCAGCTCACAGAGTTGTAAATAGAAATGGGCTATTAACAGGAAAACTTCATTTTGACGGCACTAATTTAATGCAGCAATTATTAGAAAATGAAGGCATTATAGTTAAAGAAAATCAAATTCAAAATTTCAGTGAAATCTTTTGGGATCCTTTCAAAGAACTAAGCGTATAACACCAATTTATTTTATCTGTAACACCCTCTACATTTCTTTTTTATAGGAATCTTTTTATATTCGTTTGAACTCTGTATATTTGTTGTTTAGAATGATTTTAGATAAACAATTATGACATTAAGCAAAAAAGATATAACAAAAGTACTTGAAACTATTACTGCACCTGGTGAAGGTAAAAGTTTAATCGAAAGTGGAGCTGTAAAAAACATTGTAACTTTTGATAAAGAAGTTATTATAGATGTTACCATTAGCAACCCAACTTTACAAGCAAAAAAGAAAGTTGAAGTTGAAATTATGAAAGCGATCCACGATCAGATAGATCAAAAAATTGACGTAAAAGTTAACGTTTCTGCTGTAGTTCCAGTGAAAGAAGTTGAAGTAAAAGAAAACTCAATTCCGGGAATTAAAAATATTATAGCTATTGCATCAGGAAAAGGTGGTGTTGGAAAATCTACCATTACAGCAAACTTGGCCGTTTCATTACAAAAAATGGGATTTAAAGTTGGTATTTTAGATGCTGATGTTTATGGCCCTTCAATACATTTAATGTTTGACGTTGCAAATGCAAAACCTTTATCAATTGAAATTGATGGACGTTCAAAAATGCAACCTATTGAAAGTTATGGCGTAAAAATATTATCTCTTGGTTTTTTTACAGATGCAAACCAAGCAGTAATATGGCGTGGAGCAATTGCTTCAAAAGCCTTAAACCAAATGATTTTTGATTCACATTGGGGCGAATTAGATTTTCTTTTAATTGATTTACCTCCAGGAACTGGTGATATTCACTTATCTATTGTACAAGCTGTTGCAGTAACAGGAGCAATAATTGTAAGTACTCCACAAAACATTGCTTTAGCTGATGCTAAAAGAGGTGTTGCAATGTTCAAACAAAAAGACATAAATGTACCCGTATTAGGTATTGTTGAAAATATGAGTTATTTCACTCCTGCAGAATTACCAAATAACAAATATTATATTTTCGGAAAAGATGGTGCTAAAAATTTAGCAGAAGATATAGACACTGCGTTTTTAGGTGAAGTTCCTTTAGTACAAAGTATAAGAGAAGCTGGTGATGTTGGTCACCCTGTTGCATTACAAGATAATACTCCATTAGAAAAAGCATTTTCAGAAATCACTAAAAATGCACTTTCTGAATTGGTAAAAAGAAACAAAGAATTACCTGCTACTGAAATTGTAAGAATTACAACAATGAGTGGATGTAGTACAAAATAATAAACTTATGAGCAGTGAAGAACTTAAAACAGCTATTGAAATAGCATTGCAAGAGATTAGACCTTATTTAGAAGCTGATGGTGGTAATATTAAATTAGTTGAAGTTACCAACGATACTGTTAGTGTACAATTAGAAGGTGCTTGTTTAGGTTGTTCAGTAAATCAAATGACGTTAAAAAATGGTGTTGAGGCAACTATAAAAAGACACGCTCCACAAATAAAACATATTATTGAAGTTAATGGAATTACATTTTAGATTTTTTATTGATATTTCTTTAAAAGAGCGACTTAAGTCGCTCTTTTTTATTTAATTAAACTTTCAAAAAAAAGTTTATATTTGTAATTATGATACAAAGTTGGACAGGATTATTAGCACTACTTAAATTCCTAATCAAAAGGGATCCTGAATGAAATCTTTCATTTTAAAGGTGCTTTTTTATATTCGATAAAGATGTATCTTTAATTTATTAAATTCAACTAAAACAAATTTTTGCTTTAAGTTGAATAGTTTTACTACCCTTTTGGGAATATTCATATCTAAAAAAATAAAAAAATGCCTAGATATTATTCATTAGGTAAAATACCACCTAAACGACATACAACTTTTAAGAAACCATCAGGCGATCTTTATCAAGAAGAACTTTTTGGAACTGCAGGTTTTGTAGGAATGTCTTCCTTATTATATCATTTGAATCCACCAACCGTTGTTTCAGAAATAAAACAACTAAAAAATGTTGCCCCAAAAATTGCCATTGAAAAAAACATGAAAGCTTTAAGTTTTAAAGGATTTTCTTTAAAACCCGAAAAAGATTATTTAGAAAGCCGTAAAACTTTGTTTGTAAATAACGATTTACATATTGGTTTGGCAGCTCCAAAAGAATTTTCTTCTTCTTATTTTTATAAAAATGCGGATGCTGACGAAATGCTTTTTATTCATTTTGGCTCAGGAACTTTAAAAACGATGTATGGAAACATCATTTTTAACTATGGTGATTATTTAATAATTCCTCGCGGAACTATTTATCAAATAGATTTTGATACTGAAGAAAACAAACTTCTTTATGTAGAGTCTTTCAGTCCAATAGTAACGCCAAAACAATATAGAAACCATTTCGGACAATTATTGGAACATTCTCCTTTTTGTGAACGTGATTTTAGACTACCAACTAATTTACAAACACATGACGAAAAAGGAACTTTTAGAGTTTTAATAAAAAAACAAGATGTGTTATGGGAATATATGTACAATAACCATCCTTTTGATGTTGTTGGATGGGACGGTTTTAATTATCCGTATGCATTTTCTATTCACGATTTTGAACCAATAACAGGGCGTATTCATATGCCGCCACCAATTCACCAAACATGGGAAGCTGCCGGTTTTGTAGTTTGTTCATTTGTACCAAGAATGTACGATTATCATCCAAAATCTATTCCTGCACCTTATCATCATAGTAATATTGATTCTGAAGAAATATTGTATTATGTTGATGGAGATTTTATGAGCAGAAACAATATAGAAAAAGGTCAAATTACATTACATCCAGGAGGAATTCCACACGGACCACACCCTGGAGCCATAGAAAGAAGTGTTGGCAAAAAATTCACTGAAGAATTAGCCGTAATGATTGATCCTTTTAAACCTGTAATGATTACAGAAGAAGCCATGAATTTACAAGTTGATGATTATTATAAATCTTGGATAACCGAATAAAACAATAAAAATGTCAGATTTAAAAAACATACAAAATTTTAATTACGGATTAGAAAAAATATTTCCTGAAGCAGAAGATTTTTTACCTTTATTAGGAACTGATTATGTAGAACTTTATGTAGGAAATGCAAAACAAGCTGCACATTATTACAAAACAGCTTTCGGATTTCAGTCTTTAGCTTATGCAGGTTTAGAAACTGGAATAACGGACAGAACTAGTTATGTCTTAGTTCAAGATAAAATACGCTTAGTTCTAACTACACCTATGCCTAACCGAAATAATCAAGAAATTTTTGATCACCTTGAAAAGCATGGCGATGGTGTAAAAGTTGTTGCTCTTTGGGTAGAAGATGCAACAAAAGCCTGGGAAGAAACGACAAAAAGAGGTGCGAAATCGTTTATGAAACCCACCAAAGAAAGTGATAAAAATGGTGAGGTTATTCGTTCTGGGATTTATACGTACGGTGAAACTGTCCATATTTTTGTAGAACGTAAAAACTATTCAGGTGTATTTCTTCCGAAGTTTGAAAAATGGGAATCTACTAACAATCCTAAAGATGTTGGGTTGCGTTATATTGATCATATGGTTGGGAATGTTGGATGGAATGAGATGAATGTTTGGGCGAAATTTTATAGCGAAGTAATGGGTTTTGCAAACTTAATTACTTTTGACGATAAAGATATTTCAACTCAGTTCACAGCTTTAATGAGTAAAGTAATGACCAATGGAAATGGGCGTGTGAAATTTCCAATAAATGAACCTGCTGAAGGAATTAAAAAATCTCAAATTGAAGAATATTTAGATTTTTACAATGGCGCAGGAGTTCAACATATTGCAGTTGCAACAAACAATATTTTAGAAACTGTAAAAGAAATGACTGAACGTGGTGTTGAATTTTTATACGTTCCAGGCTCATATTATGATACAGTTTTGGATAGAGTAGGCGAAATTGATGAAGATTTGATTGATTTAAAAAATCTTGGAATTCTAGTTGATCGTGATGAAGAAGGATATTTATTGCAAATTTTCACAAAACCAGTAACAGACAGACCAACATTATTTTTTGAAATTATACAACGAAAAGGTGCACAATCATTCGGGAAAGGAAACTTTAAAGCCTTATTCGAAAGTATTGAAGCTGAACAAGAACGCAGAGGAACTTTATAATTTTTTGTTATTTTAATAAAAGGTTAACTTCAAATTGTTGACCTTTTATTATTTTTGGCTTAATAATTGTATTTTAAAGTAAAACAACCTTGTACCTTAATTATAAAATGAGAAAACAACTTATCATATTTGTCTTATTAATTAGTGCTATATCTTTCGGACAATCAGTAAAGAATGAGGATAGTGCTAAAACATTTGCTTTTAAAAATGGTGAATGGCTGCAATTTAGAATGAACTACAGTAATTTCTTAAATGCTGGATTTTCAACTATTGAAGTAAAAGAATTAAAACACAATGGAAAAGATGCCTATCACATAATTGGACATGGGAAGTCAACTGGGTTAGTAAGTTTATTTTTTAAAGTGAGGGATGATTATCAATCTTATTTGTATAAAGATAACTTTCAACCTTTTAAATCTATTCGAAAAATTGATGAAGGAGGTTACACAAAAGATCAAGAAATTTATTTCGATTATAGCACAAATGAGGCAACTGTTAAAGATTTCAAACATAATACAGTATCAAAACATACCATTAATAGTAATATACAAGACATACTTTCTTCATTATATTATATAAGAAATCAAAATATTAGCAATTTAAAAATTGGCGACGAAATTGCATTAGAAATGTTTTTTGATCAAGAAATTAATAATTTTAAACTTCGGTTTTTGGGTAAAGAGATTATAAAAACAAAATTTGGAAAAGTAAAAACGTTGAAATTTATGCCGCTTGTGGAAGCTGGTCGTGTTTTTAAAAAGCAAGAAAGCGTTACAATTTGGATAAGTGATGATGAAAATAAAATCCCCCTTCTTATTAAAGCTTCTTTGGCTGTTGGATCTCTTAGAGCAGATTTAGATGAATTTAAAGGTTTGGCTCATCCTTTTAACATTATTTTTGACAATTAAATTGTATTTTTGCGTTTTAAAATTTTTAACCAAATTAATTCGTAAAAACATAACCCTTTGAAAAAAATAATATTCCTTCTAATTATTGTTGTTTTTACAGCATGTTCAGATAAAAAAAAGAGTGATGAAATAGTTATAGATGCTATTGAGCCGGAAATTATATTTAAATATGGTTATAAATTAAACGATTATAAAGTAATTCATGATACTATTAAATCGGGAGAAAACTTTAGCGAAATACTTGATAGACATCATATTGACTATCCGAAAGTATTAGAAATTGTTTCTAAAATAAAAGACACCTTTAACGTTAGAAAAATAAGAAGTGGTATTCCATATACTATTTTAGCAAAAACAGACTCTACAGAAGCCGCTCAAGTTTTTATATACAAACACTCTTTGGTCAATTATACAGTTATCGATTTTAAAGACTCAATAATTAAAGCCTACAATGCTAAAATACCAATAAAAAAAGTCATTAAAACCGCTTCTGGAATCATTACAAGCAACCTCTCAAATGCTATGGATGATCAAGGGTTAAGTTCTTATTTAACTTTTAAAATGGCCGATGATATTTATGCATGGACCATTGATTTTTCTAAACTTCAAAAGAATGATAAGTTTAAATTAATATATGAACAATTATATATTAATGATACAGTTCCTGTTGGAATAGGAGAAGTAAAAGCAGCTTATTTTGAACACGGTGATAGGCCTTTTTACGCTTTTAAATATGTAGCTGATTCCATCATGAATATTCCTGATTACTTTGATGATGAGGCAGCCAATTTACGCCGTCAATTTTTAAAAATGCCTGTGAAATTTAGCAGAATATCTTCCAAATTTAATTTACGAAGAAAAATAGCTTATTACGGTAATAAAGTTAGAGCCCATAAAGGTACAGATTATGCAGCGCCTATTGGAACTCCTATTATGAGTACAGCTAATGGAAAAGTAATAGAATCTCGTTATCAAGGTGGAAATGGTAATTACGTAAAAGTTAGACATAATAGTACTTACAGCACTCAATACTTACACATGAGTAAAAGAGCTGTGAAAGTTGGTCAAGTAGTTAAACAAGGTGATATCATTGGTTATATTGGAATGACAGGTAATACTGCTGGTCCTCACGTTTGTTATCGCTTTTGGAAAAATGGACAGCAAGTTGATCCATACAAACAAAAATTACCTGCGGCTGAACCAATGAAAGAGGCAGTTAAACCTATTTATTTCAAATTTATTACTCCTTTTAAAACAGAATTAGATAATATTGGGTATCCAATATTAGATGACAAAATAGCTATTCAAGAAGAATAACAAAACTCATTAAGATTATAACCATGAAGAATATCAATCCAACCCAAACAAAAGCTTGGCAAAAACTTACAACACATTATAGTGAAGTAAAAAACTTACATCTTAAATCGTTATTTAATAATGATGCTGATCGAAAAAATAAATTTAACATCCATTTTAATAACTTCGAATTTGATTATTCGAAAAATAGAATTACTGAAGAAACACTCAACTATTTACTAGAATTAGCAAATGAAGTTGATTTAAAAAGCGCCATTGAGTCGCTATTTTCAGGTGAAAAAATCAATCAGACTGAAAAAAGAGCTGTTTTACATACTGCGTTAAGAAGCCAATTAAATAATGAAGTTTTTGTTGATGGTGAAAATATAGTACCAGAAATAAAAGAAGCATTAAACAGAATAGAAATTTTCACTAACAAAGTAGTTTCTGGTGATTGGAAAGGGTACACTAATAAATCAATTACTGATATTGTAAATATTGGTATTGGTGGATCAGATTTAGGTCCAGATATGATTGTTGAATCATTAAAATATTACAAAAATCAACTAAATGTTCATTTTGTTTCCAATATAGATGGTGATCACGTTCAAGAAGTAATTAAAAATTTAAATCCTGAAACAACGCTTTTTGTGATTGTTTCAAAAACATTTACAACACAAGAAACACTTACTAATGCAACCACTATAAAAAAGTGGTTTTTACAAACAGCTTCTGAAAGTGACGTTGCTAAACATTTTGTTGCAGTTTCTACCAATTTAGAAACCGTTAAAAACTTTGGTATTGCTTCAGAAAATATATTTCCTA
>NZ_CALAEQ010000100.1 GCF_937891065.1 uncultured Lutibacter sp.
GATTTTTTTCGCTCCATATAAATCATAAAAACAACAATACCAAGTATTAAAATGGCCATTAATTGCTTAAATAATTCATCAGAAATATCATTTCCAAACCAAACACCAAATAATACTCCAAGTACCATACTTGGTAATAATTTACCTAAAAACCTCCATTGTGTGTGACGATTATAATAAATTACGGCAAAGATATCCGCAGCAATCATCATTGGTATTAATACGCCAGTAGATTGTTTTCCTCCAAAAACAATGGCCATAATAGTAACTATAACAACACCTATTCCTTTTAGCCCGGCTTTGCTTGTTCCTAATAAGAATGCACCTAAAAATGCAAAAAACCACTCGAAGTTTGTTAATTGTAAATTATTGATTTGATTGAGGATACTTTCAAACATAATTTATTAAAACTTCGAATGGTTTGTTAATATTGAATTATTTTAGTTTTCGCCAGTTTCTTTTTTAGCGTCATCTTTCATTTTTTCATTAGGAACAATTGCTATATTTACTCTTCTGTTTTTAGAACGACCTTCAGCAGTTGTATTATCTGAAATTGGTTGCTCTTCACCAAACCAGCTTGTTGTAAATCTATTAGAAGGTAATCCTTTTCCTACAAAATAATTTGTAACAGAAAATGCTCTATTTTTTGAAAGCGTCATATTATATTCGTCTGCCCCTGTACTATCAGTATGTCCTATAACAAAAACATTTGTATCAGAATACTCTAATAAAATACCTGAAAGTTTATTTAACAAAATTTCTGAAGCACTGTTAATATTGTATTTATTGGTGTCAAAATAAACTCCGCTATTTTCATCAAATGTAATTACAATTCCGTCGTCAATTCTTTCAACAACAGCACCTGGAATTTCTTCTTCAATTTCTTGAGCTTGTTTGTCCATTTTTTTACCAATAAGCACACCTGCTCCTCCACCTACTACTCCACCAATAACAGCACCTAACTCACCACCGCTACCTTTTTTCCCTACATTGTTTCCAATAATTGCACCTAGTATTGCTCCACCAGCTGCACCAATAACACCTCCTTTTTGAGTGTTACTTGCATTTTTTGTTGCTTCACAGCTTGAGAAGTTTAAAATTAAAACTAATGCAAACACACTCAATCCTATATTTTTTAAAGTTGATTTCATTATTCGTTTATTTTAGTAAAGTTCATATAAATTATAAATGGTTTTCCTTCTAATGAAATAGTTTGCTCCCATCTCATTGTAGTTTCTGCCAATTGTGTAAGCTGAAGCCTAAAACCTTTATTGTCAGCAGATTTTTGTTTTGCATCCGTTGGTTTCAATAAGAAATCATAAAGACCTGTATTAGAGTCTACTTCCTGAATGGTGAAGTTAAAATTACGATCTCCCGTTGGTACACAATGTGCATCATTAATGGTGTATAATCCCGTATTATTGTTTGGAATAAAACGCCATTTACTTCCTATAAAACAATCTTTAGAAGCATCATTTAATAAGGTTACATCAAATGTTCCAGATTCGCTGTAAGTTATTTGATCTAACGACCAGTATCCTTTAATTACTTTTTTAGACTGTATAACTGTTTTTGGAGTACCACAAGAAATAACCATGGAAGCTAAAAGTACAAATGTTATTATTTTTTTCATTTTTATTATTTTTTTAAAGTTGAAATTATATGGTGCGAATCTACGATATAATGCCAATTATAAAGTTACATATTTTTTTTTATTAGTTACAAAATTCACACATCTTAAGTTAAAATATTGTTAATGATAACTAAATCATTGAGGATTAACATTTATACTGTTAATTTTTTAAGAAAAAATCAAGATGACTGGAACTACTTTTTTACCTGTATATTTGCACCATGAAAATTGAAATTCTTTTTGAAGACGAGTATATTATCATTGTGAATAAGCCAAATAATGTTTTAATTCATAAGTCATACTATGCCCGCAATGTGGATGGTCCTACTTTGTTAGATTTATTGAGTCAACAATTTAATACTAATTTTTATCCTGTTCATCGTTTAGATAGAAAAACCTCAGGTGTGTTACTTTTAGCAAAACAGAAGGAAAATGTTGCGATTTTTCAGGAATTATTTAATGAAAATGAAATTAAAAAAACATATTTAGGTATTGTTAGAGGATTGGTAAATGAATCCAGACTAATAGATACACCTGTTAAAAATCCTGATACAAAGGTTTATAAAGATGCGGAGACTTATTGTGAACCAATTTTAACAAAGGAGTTGGATATTGCTGTTCACCCATATAATGGTTCAAGATATTCGTTAGTTAAATTAACGCCTACTACTGGTAGAATGCATCAACTTCGCATTCATTTGAATAAAATTAGCCACCCTATTGTAGGTGATTATAAATATGGTGATCGGTTTCATAATAGAATGTTTGAACAAGAATTTAACTGTCATTATTTATTTTTACACGCTTATTCTCTTAAGTTAAAGCATCCATTAACAAATGAACAATTAATAATTAAGGCTAATCTACCAAATGATTGGATTTCTATTTTTAATATTTTTGATTGGAAATTTTAAATTAAAACCGTTTCCAAGTTTTAATTCTAATAATTCTTACTTTTAAATTCAGTGTAACTAATAGTTTGTATTTAGAGCTGTTCTCACCCCAATTAAAAAAACTCCATTTACAACTATTTATAAAATATCAATTTTTCTATTTAAACAATTATCATCCCAATAATCATTTATCAATATTTATTGATTTTTTACCAGTTTGAATTTCAAAGAACTGTCACTTGAAAACGGTTAAAGTATTTAAACTAACTCATTTATTTTGCTAACAATTTTTGTTGTTTTTCTTTTTTCATTATAAATAATATGAGTTCAAATACTTGTTTTTTAATATATTTAAAGTTCTCTATATAGTTTTGAACTTCATTTTTTAAAAATTCATGATTATCTCTGAATAAATTTTCTCTTTTTATATAGATATTCTCAATTAATAAAGCCAAATTAATTTTATGGTCATTGATCGATTCTATTAGAGTTTCACCTAATATAGCTTCATGATTTATCCCATTTAAATACAGCTTTCCTTTTGAAAAATTGTTGGTATCACATAAACCCATAATGTGCTCTGCAAGTAGTTCTTTTAAGAAATCTTGTTCCACTTTTATAAACTCAATTTCTGAAATCCATTCATGAGTCTTATTGTGTAAATGTTCAATACTATTGTTAAAACTTAGCGGTTTCTGTTTCGGAATTATATGTTTCATATCCTATTATTTTAAAGGCTTAAAAATCTGAGAAGTAAATGATATACTTCTCAGATTCACTAAAGAAGATTAAACAATCTCAATTACTTTTTTGTGTTCTTCATTTTTAAAAATCACCAATTTCCCCAAATATATTCTAAGAACACCATTGTCATACTTTGCATTAATCTCCTTACTAAAATCTATACTTTTTGGCAAAGTAAATGATCTTTTAAAAGAGTTATAGAAAAATTCTTTGCGAGAATAATCTTCCTCTGTTTTTATAAACAATAATTATATTGTATACGAATCTAATAGCTTATTTTATGAAATAGAATGATGTTCATCATTATTAAGAATGATTGTTATCATATTAAATTTTCAATATGTACCGATAATGTGTAGTTTTGGTGAAGAATAATGAATACATGTAAAACTCCTACTTGTATTTAACTAAAACCAGTTCAATTGTGTTTTTTTTGCATAAATAATGCATTTTAAAACAGATTTAAATTATAAATACTCTTTATAAAAGGTGATAAAAATCAGCTAAAGGCTTTAGAATTAGTATTCTAATACATTTAAAATTTCCGTATATAATTTGCTTTTTGGTAAAAATAGCTGCTCTAAATTTTTAGCAAAAGGAATTGGAGTTTCAATACTTCCAACTCGTTTTATAGGTGCATCTAAATATTCAAAACAATTCTCAGAAATTAAAGCTGAAATGTCTGAAGCAATTCCTCCAAACAATGTGTCTTCATGTAAAATTAAAACCCTCCCTGTTTTCTTTACAGATTTATAAATAGCTTCCGTATCAAGTGGTTGTAATGTTCTTAAATCAATAATATCTGCGGAAATTTGATGTTCTTTAACTTCTTTTAACGCCCAATGAACACCGGCTCCATATGTAATTATACTAATATCAAAACCTGCTGTTAAAATAGAAGCTTTTCCAAAAGGGATTGTATAATAATCATCTGGAACATCCTGATAAATAGTTCTATACAAAGCTTTATGCTCAAAAAATAATATTGGGTTTGTGTCTTCAATAGCAGTAGCTAATAACCCTTTAGCATCATAAGGAAATGCGGGATATACAACTTTTAAACCTGGTGTCTTCGTAAACCAAGCTTCATTTGTTTGACTGTGAAAAGGTCCAGCACCAACATCAGCTCCACAAGGCATTCGCAAAACAATATTAGAATTTTGATTCCAACGATAATATGATTTCGCTAATAAGTTTATTACAGGATTAAATCCTGAAGTTATAAAATCTGAAAATTGTAATTCAACTACAGATTTATATCCATTTATTGAAAGACCAAAAGCAGATTCAATGATCGTAGATTCACAAATTGGTGTATTCCGCACTCTTTCTTCTCCAAATTGCTCTAAAAATCCTTCAGTAATTTTAAAAACTCCACCATAATCGGCAATATCTTGCCCCATGACAATCAGTTTATTAAACCGCTCCATACTTTGCTTAAGCCCTTGAGATATAGCATCAACTAACCTTATATTAGAAGTTTTAGTTGAGGGCTTTTTTTCTATATAATTTACATGCTCATAAACATCGGCCAATTCATCTTCAATTGATGAACAAGTTTCTTCTTCATCAAAAGCAATTTTTAAATGCTCATTAATTTCTGAAGCAATTTCTTGCTTCATTAAAACTTCCATTGCTTCTGTAAGAATATTTTCTTTTCTTAAAAAATCTTGATAATTAGTTACGGGATCATTAAATGCCCATTTCTCTAATAATTCAGTAGGAACATATTTATTACCGCTAGCTTCTTCATGTCCACGCATTCTAAAGGTTTTAAACTCTAATAATACTGGACGAGGGTTTTCTCTAACACTTTTTGCAATTTCACTTACTTTTGAATGAACTTCTAAAATATTATTTCCATTAATAATATGACTCTCCATTCCATAACCAATACCTTTATCAGCAATATTTTCACATTTAAACTGTTGACTTGAAGGTGTTGAAAGCCCATACCCATTATTTTCAACAATAAAAAGAACAGGTAAACTCCATACTGCAGCAACATTTAAAGCTTCGTGGAAATCACCTTCACTTGTTCCTCCATCTCCAGAAAAAACAGTTGTAACTTTTGATTCTTTATTTAATAAATCGCCCAAAGCTATTCCATTTGCAACTCCCAATTGAGGGCCTAAATGAGAAATCATTCCCACTATTTTGTATTCTTTAGTTCCGAAATGAAATGAACGATCTCTACCTTTTGTAAAACCAGCTTTTTTACCTTGCCATTGAGAAAAAAGTTTAAATAAAGGAATATTTCTTGAAGTAAATACACCTAAATTTCTGTGCATAGGTAAAATGTATTCATCAAAATTTATAGCGTTTGTAACACCAACAGATATAGCCTCTTGACCAATACCTGAAAACCATTTTGAAATTTTTCCTTGACGCAATAGAATTAACATCTTTTCCTCAATTAAACGAGGTTTTAGAATTAATTTATAAAGTGCTATTAATTCTTTATTCGTGTAATTTTCTCGGTTATAAATTATTGATCCTACAGAAGTATTGACAGTTCTCATAAAGAAAAAATATAATTTAAAATGTAATATTAAAAGTGAAAATAAAAAAAATACCTTATCATTTTTAACGATAAGGTATTTTTTCGCAATTTAGGACAACTAAAGTTCTCTAAAAATCGAATGCATTAAACGAGTTTTATCGTTAATACTTTCTTCTAATGATATCATAGTTTCAGTTCTAGAAACACCATCAATATCGTCTATTTCAAAAATAATTTCTTTTGCATGAGTTGTATCTCTTGCTCTAATTTTACAAAAAATATTATATTTCCCAGCAGTAATGTAGGCTATTGTAATATTTGGAATTAACTCTAATTCTCTAACAACTTGTTTTGTTTTAGATGTTCTATCTAAATAAATACCAACATGTGAGATAAAAGAATAACCCATCTTTTCATAATCTAAGGTTAAAGTAGATCCTTTTATAATCCCCTCATCTTCCATTTTTTTGACTCTTACATGGATAGTACCAGCAGATACAACTAATTTTTTAGCTATATCCGTAAAAGGAGTTCGAGCGTTTTCAATAAGAATATCTAATATTTGATGATCAATTTCATCGAGTATAAATTTTTTCATGTTTTGTTTTTGTTAAAAAAAATATAATATGCAAATTTATTAAAAAAAAACTATTATTACGCGGATTATTTACGAATTTGACAATTTTAAATCATTATAAACTAAATTTTCAGCATTTATTAAGTTGTAAGTGTGAAAATTCGATAATTCTCCTCTTATTTCAATGCACTTATATTTAATAAGTTTTGCATTTTCAACTCTAAATTTATACTGAATCCCAATATCTTGGATGTGAGTTACATTGTTTTTAATAATTTTTATGTCTTTATAAATAATATCTAAAAACAGTTTATCATTATTTGGTATTTTAAAATAGTGCTCGTAGTTAGTATATTTATTTTCAGTTGCAATAAAATATAGTCCTTTTAAAAGGGCATAGAAATTATATTTTCGGGTAATTTCTCTGTCATAATCATTCTTATAATGTCCAGCTTCAATTAATATGGTGTTATAACCCAG
>NZ_CALAEQ010000101.1 GCF_937891065.1 uncultured Lutibacter sp.
AATAGTTGAAAAAATCACGAATACGTTATAGTAATATTGATAATTATTGATAATTGTTAAATATAATTTAATAAGAAAATAATAGTATCATAAAACATTTACATCAAGTATTTCCATAAAATTCGGAATCCTACAAAAGCAATTAATAATGCAGTACCTTTTTTAATATTTAAAGGAGAAATAAAATTAGCGCTTAATCTTGAACCTATTTGACCGCCAATAAATACAGTAAACATCAATATTATTGTAATAGTTGGCTCTATAGAAAATTCAGGATTTAAAAATTGTCCTACCAAACCAGCAATAGAATTTACGAGAATAAAAAAACTTGAAGTTGCAGCAATTCTTTTAGGGGTATCCCATTTTGTTAAGTGTAAAAGAGGTGCTAAAAATACACCACCGCCAATACCTACCATTCCTGAAATAAACCCTATAAAACCACCATAAGAAACATCTTTAGTTATGGAGTTTTTAAAGTTTGAATCATTCCCTTTTTTTGAAATATATTTGGATGTCCACATTAAAATTGCGGCAAGTAAAAGTGTTAAACCTAATAAAATAAAGAAGAAAGTTTGGCTAATTTTTAGATATCCACCTAAAAAAGCAAGCGGAACACTCATTAAAACTAATGGAATTATTTTTTTCCAATTAAAAAGATTGTTTTTCATATAAATGAAAGTACCACCAGATACTACAACAATGTTACATAGTAAGGCGATTGCTCTAATATGAATAAAAGCTAATGAAGTTAGTGCAAGTACTGCTAAATAACTTGATCCTCCACCAAAACCAACAGATGAATAAAGAATAGCAACAATAAAAAATAATAAGATTATTTCCCAGTTTGAAAGTAAGGTTTCTAAAATTAAAGATAAATCCATAGGTATTCTATTCTTTTGAGCAAATATAATATTACTTTATTTATTATTTGTAAGGATTGTTGCTAGGTAATTTATAAAGGTAGAAATTAGGTTATAAAAGTGATTCATAATAATGAAATTAGTTGCACAGTTATCATTTGATAAAGAAAATTTTTGCAATTAAAATAGGGTTATATTGGTTGTCTATATAGGTTTTTAACGCTTTGTTAAATAATTAAAAATGGAAGTAATAAGTAATATTATAAAGAGTGTATTATGAAATAACTACGATAATAGTCTATTTTATTTTGAAATAATTTGCTAAATTAATATATTTATGCAAAATAAGTATATATGAAAATTGATTTTTGTCCAAATTGTAGTTCAAAAGAATATGTTAAGAGTGGTGTAATCAAGGGTAGACAGCGTTATAAATGTAAAAAATGCAGCTATTATTTTACAGTTAATAAACTAGGTAAAGAAATTGATTCTTATTATGTAAATAAAGCTTTACAGCTGTATTTAGAAGGGCTAAGTTATAGAGAAATAGAACGAATATTGGGTATTTCTCATGTAAGTATTATGAATTGGGTAAAAAAATACAATGTTAAGCGTCCTTATAGTTTTGAATATCATTCCACATATAAAATTTTAAATGCTAGTGAATTAGCAAAATACTTTTCTGATAATACCAATTTAATAGGAGCAGGTGTTGTTGTTACTGAGCTAGGTGATAAATATATGTTAATTCGTTGGGAGCGGTTTAAAGGATAACTATACTAGTTTACACTAATATATATATAATTTTATCTGATTCATTTTTCTTTCCATATTGTAATGCCTAAAATATTTTTTTTAGTGTATAACTTAATTTTATAACCAAATTTATTTTTATGAAAAAACAACTTTCAGTTTTGTTAATTGCTCTTGTGGGATTTACGAACTACAGTTATAGTCAATCTAATTCTGCCGAACCAGATTTTGGAGTTAAATGGAGTGGCTTTGTTAAAACAGACTTTATGTTTGACACTCGCCAAATTGTAAATGCTAGAGAAGGCCATTTTAATATTTTACCTTCAGCAGAGAATATTGTTAATGGAGAAGATTTAAATGATCAATCAAACTTCAACATTTTAGCAATTCAATCCCGTTTAAAAGCTTCCATTTCAGGACCAGATTTTTTTGGAATGAAAACTTCCGGAGCTATTGAAGCTGCTTTTTTCGGGAATTCAGATGGCTCAATAGGAGAATTAAGATTAAGGCATGCATTTGTGAAATTGTCAAACGATAAAATTGAAATTTTAATGGGGCAATATTGGCATCCAATGTTTGTAACAGCAGTTTTTCCTGGAACTTATTCATTTAATACAGGTGTTCCTTTTCAACCATTTTCTAGAAACCCACAATTAAGAATTACAACGAAAGGTACTATTAAGTTTATTGGTGTTTTATTTACAGAAAGAGATTTTCAAACTAGAGGAGCTAGTGTTAGTAAATCTGGAATGCCTCAATTACATGCCCAACTTCAATTTGGATCAGCAAGTAAAACGTTAGGAGGATTTGGTGTAAATTTAAAATCGTCGAGACCAGCTCTTGGTGAAGATAATTTAACAAGTACTGCTTTTATCGGTTATTTCAGAACAAAATTGGGAAAAGCCACTTGGAAAGCAGAAGCAACTTATGGTCAAAATATGACTGATGTTCTTCAAATAGGTGGTTTTGGACAAGCTTCAAATGGTGATTATGTAAATAATAATACATTTTCAACTTGGACTGAATTAAATGGAGATTTTTCAGAAACCATGGAATGGGGATTATTTGGTGGTTATTCAAAGAACGGTGGTTTTGGAGAACCAATATCTTATGTGAATGGATTTTTAGGTACAGTAGAAAGTGCTTATAGAGTTTCACCAAGAATTGGATGGAAATCAGGAAAATTAAAAATAGGTATTGAAGCCGAACTAACAAACGCACAATATGGATCTATAGATAGCAATGGAGATATTACATCTACAGGAATAGATTCAGTAAATAATTTTAGATTATTAACTACAGCAATATATAACTTTTAATACTTAACTATTATGTCAAAAACAGATATGAAAGCGTATTGGAAAGAAAACCTAGGTTATTTAGCTATTCTGCTAAGTATATGGTTTTTAGTTTCCTATGTGTTTGGAATTTTATTAGTAGATCAGTTAAACACTATCAAATTTGGAGGGTTTAAACTTGGTTTTTGGTTTGCACAACAAGGATCAATGTATGTGTTTGTTATCTTAATATTCGTCTACGTAAGATTGATGAATAAGTTGGATAAAAAATATGGCGTTGACGAATAATTAACTTTTAAAAATTAAAAAAACATGGGAATATTAGCATGGACATGGATACTTGTTGGAATCACTTTTGCTCTTTATATAGGAATTGCAATTTGGGCTAGAGCAGGATCGTCAAAAGAATTTTATGTAGCTGGGGGTGGAGTACCGCCAATTTTAAATGGTATGGCTACTGCAGCAGACTGGATGTCAGCAGCATCATTTATTTCATTAGCAGGAATTGTTTCATTTACAGGATATGATGGATCTGTATACCTGATGGGTTGGACAGGTGGTTATGTGTTGTTAGCACTTTTACTTGCGCCATATTTAAGGAAATTTGGAAAGTTTACTGTGCCTGATTTTATTGGAGATAGATACTATTCTAACACAGCACGTATTGTGGCTGTAATTGCAGCATTGATAGTTTCATTTACATACGTAGCAGGACAAATGAGAGGAGTAGGAATTGTATTTTCTCGTTACCTTGAGGTTGACATTGACACTGGTGTTTATATTGGTATGGTAATCGTATTGTTTTATGCCGTTTTGGGAGGAATGAAAGGTATTACATATACACAAGTAGCACAATATTGTGTATTGATATTTGCATTTATGGTACCCGCAATTTTTATTTCATTTCAAATGACAGGCAACCCAATTCCTCAATTAGGATTTGGTGGTTCAGGTGAGGATGGCGTATATTTATTAGATAAATTAGATGGATTATCACAGGAACTTGGGTTTCATGAATACACATCAGGTAGTAAATCTATGATTGATGTATTTGCAATTACAACGGCATTAATGGTTGGTACAGCAGGTTTACCTCATGTTATCGTAAGGTTTTTTACCGTTCCTAGGGTGAAAGATGCACGTGTTTCTGCAGGTTGGGCATTGTTATTTATCGCAATTTTATATACAACAGTGCCAGCAGTAGCTGTTTTTGCTAGAATAAAATTGATTGAAACAGTGAGTAATGCTGAATATTCAGAACTACCAGAATGGTTCGGGAATTGGGAAAAAACAGGGTTGATAAGTTTTGAAGATAAGAATGCAGATGGAGTTGTGCAATATGTTGCAGATAAAGCAACCAATGAATTAACTATTGATAGAGATATTATGGTATTGGCAAATCCAGAAATAGCACAATTACCTAATTGGGTAATAGCTTTAGTTGGTGCCGGTGGTTTAGCAGCAGCTTTATCTACTGCAGCAGGTCTATTATTGGTGATTGCATCTTCAATATCTCACGATTTAATTAAGAAAATAGTGAACCCTAAAATTTCTGAAAAAGGTGAGTTAATGGCAGCTCGTTTTAGTGCAGCGGTTGCTGTTGTTGTTGCGGGTTATTTTGGTATCCATCCGCCGGGATTTGTCGCCGCCGTAGTTGCCTTAGCCTTTGGTTTAGCAGCTGCATCATTTTTTCCCGCAATATTGTTAGGTATTTTTGATAAGCGAATGAATAAAGAGGGGGCAATATCAGGAATGATAATTGGACTTTCATTAATGTTCTTTTATATGGCAAAATATAAGTTACATTGGATAGGAGATCCAACTGTTGACACTGCAGAAAATTGGTGGTTTGGAATATCACCTGAAGGATTTGGAACTGTTGCAATGATCGTAAACTTTGTTGTTTCAATAGTTGTTTCTAGATTTACTCCTGAGCCACCACAAGAGGTACAAGATATAGTTGAACATATTAGAATTCCATCTGGTGCTGGAGAAGCAAGTTCTCATTAATAAACAGTTAGTTTTAAAACAGCACTATAAAGTATAGTGCTGTTTTATTATATTTAAAATAATTTAAAAAGGGTGAAAAAAAGACATCAACAAAAATTAATAGTACTCTCTGTACTTCTTTTATGTTTTTTTAACATACCACTACTATTGCTTTTTAATAGTAGCACAACTATTATTGGATTTCCTATACTTTATTTTTATATATTTTTCGTTTGGATAGTAAGTATTATTGTTTCATATATCATTCTAAAAAAGTATTATGAGTAGTTTTTTAGTAATTTCAATAATAATAGTTTACTTATCTGTTATTTTTTATGTGGCCTACTGGTCAGAAAAAAATTCAAAAAGTTTATGGGTAAACAACCCTTATGTTTACACACTTTCATTAGCTGTTTATTGTACAGCTTGGACGTATTACGGAAGTGTTGGTTTAGCAGCAACTTCTGGGTTAAAATTTTTAACCATTTATTTAGGTCCTGTTATTATTATCCCTGTTTGGATAGTGTTAATGAAAAAAATAATTAGAATTTCTAAAGGAAATAAAATTTCTTCAATTGCTGATTTTATTTCGTTGCGTTATGGTAACGATCGTTTTTTAGGAGCTTTGGTAACAATTATATGTGTACTAGCAATTGTACCTTATATTTCGTTGCAGTTAAAAGCTATTTCTGAAACATTTAATGTGATAACAAATCATGCCATTAATGAGACTTCTATAATAAATGATACTACTTTTTATATCGCCATACTTTTAGCAATCTTTGCAGCCTTTTTTGGAACACAAAATACAGATGCTTCAGAAAGGCATAAAGGAATTATTACAGCAATTGCTTTAGAATCAGTAATTAAACTGGTTTTCTTTTTGGTAATTGGAATATATGTGACATTTTATTTATTCAATGGGCCTTCAGATATTTATGATAAAGCTTCGGTATTACCAAACTTTGAAATTCAGCAAACTATTGATGGTTTAGAAGGAGGATTTAACTGGTTTTTTCTTAGCATGCTTTCTATGTTTGCAATTATGTTATTGCCAAGACAATTTCAGGTTACAGTAGTTGAAAATCAGAGAGAAAAGTATTTAAAAACGGTTATTTGGTTATTTCCATTGTATTTATTATTGTTTAACATTTTTGTGATTTTTATTGCTTGGGGAGGAAATATCGTTTTTCAAAATCAAGGAGTTGATGCAGATTTGTTCACGCTAATGTTACCATTAAAAAATAATCATGAGTTTTTAGCTTTGTTAGTTTTTTTAGGAGGTTTTTCTGCAGCCATTTCAATGGTTGTAATTTCAAGTTTAGCTTTATCCACTATGCTTAGTAATAACTTAATTATTCCTTATGGGTTTTTAAGAAAATATAGTAAAGGAGAATCTGAACAGAATACAGGATCTATTAAAAAGATTAGGAGAGTTGCTATATTCACATTAATAATTGTAGCATATTTATTCTATAAGAATTTCACTTTAAATAGAACACTTGTTTCAATTGGTTTAATTTCATTTGTAATTATAGCACAATTAGCCCCTTCATTTTTTGGAGGATTATTTTGGAGAAGAGGTTCTTCAAAGGGCGCAAAATATGGAATAATTATTGGGTTTTTAGTAACAGTGTACACCTTAATAATACCTTTTACAATTGATTCTCAATCAATCTCAAGTTCTTTTGTTAATGAAGGTATGTTTGGATTTGGTTTTTTAAAACCTTATGAATTGTTTGGATTGCAAATTTTTGAACCTGTACCACATGCTTTTTTCTGGAGTTTACTCTTCAATTTTATGGTATATGTTTTAGTATCAGTGAATAAAATTGGAAGTTATAGAGAGCGAAATTTTGCAGAAATGTTTGTTGATTCTGATAAATATGCATCCATGCATGAAGATGCTTATGTTTGGAAAGGTGAAGCTTATGTTAGTAATATCCGAAATGTACTAACTCGATTTTTAGGAGAGCAAAGAACACAAAGAGCATTGAATTTATTTTATATGAAGTACAATATTGATCATAAAGTACAATTTGCGGATGCTAGGTTAATTAATTTTTCTGAAAAATTGTTAACAGGAAGTATTGGAAGTGCATCTGCAAGAATTCTAATTTCTTCGGTAGTAAAAGAAGAAGAAATAAGTTTAATGGAAGTTCTAAATATTTTGGATGAAACGCAAAAAGCGAAAGAATCTAATAAAGAATTACAAGATAGAGATAAGCAAAAAGATGATTTTTTAGATACTGTTGCTCATGAACTTAAAACTCCAATCACCTCAATAAGAGCGCTTTCTGAAATATTATTAGAGGATGACACTATTGAATATGAAACGAAAAAAAGATTTTTAACAAGTATTTTAAGTGAAAGCAAGCGAGTTAGCCGGTTGATTAATAATATTTTAGATATAGAAAAATTAGCATCTGGAAGAGAAAAATTAGATTTGAATAATAATTCAGTAAAAAACACAATTGAAAAATCTATTGAAGCTGTTAACCAATTATCTATTCATAAAAAAATTCAAATAAATTTAAACAAAGTTGATGAGGTTGAATTAATGTATGATGAAGATAGAATTCAGCAAGTATTAATTAATTTATTATCAAATGCAATTAAATTTTCAGATTTTGAAAAAGGTATAGTTTCAATAAATGCAACTATAAACCAACATAAAATGGAAATTTCAGTTGAAGATAATGGGAAAGGAATTGCACAAGATGAATTGGTTTCTATATTCAATAAATTTTACCAAGCTAAAAACCAAACTATTTTAAAACCTGTTGGTAGTGGATTAGGATTAGCCATAAGTAAACAAATAATTGAAACTCATAAAGGTAAAATTTGGGCTGAAAATATAAAACCTCAAGGAGCTAGAATAACTTTTACGTTACCCTTAAATACAATTTAATATGAAAAAGATACTAATAGTAGACGACGAACCTAATATAGTAATGTCTTTAGAATATATTTTTACTAAAGAAAATTTTGAAGTATTCATTGCCAGAGATGGAGCTGAAGCAATTGAAATTGCGGATTTAAATATACCAGATATTATTCTATTAGATATTATGATGCCTAATGTTGATGGATATCAAGTATTGAAATTCTTAAAAGAAAGTTCTAAATTAAATGAAATTAAAGTTATTTTCTTATCTGCAAAAAATAAAATTTCCGATATAGAATTAGGTTTGCAATTAGGTGCAGATAAGTATATTTCAAAACCGTTTTCAACAAAAAAACTAGTAAGTGAAGTGAAAGAGCTTCTTAAGAAAAAATAAAA
>NZ_CALAEQ010000102.1 GCF_937891065.1 uncultured Lutibacter sp.
AAAGCTAATTGATTTCAATTACTTTTATGATTTATGTTTCTCCAGATTCATCTGGAGGAAGATAAATCAATAACTATATTTATTTTTCCATAGTTTTTTTAAAAAATCTCGAATGCTATTTTCCCTAGGATTGTTACCAGGTTCGTATATTTTAGTGTTTTCTAATGATGAAGGTAAAAATTCTTGTGCAGCAAAGTTGTTTTCATAACTATGAGCATACTTGTAATTTTTCCCATAATCTAATTCTTTCATTAATTTAGTTGGGGCATTTCTTAAATGTAAAGGAACTGATAAATCTCCTGTTTCTTTCACTAATAATTGAGCATTCCCAATAGCTTCATAAGAAGCATTGCTTTTTGGAGAACTAGCTAAGTAAATGGCACATTGACTTAATATAATACGTGATTCAGGAAAACCAATAGTATTTACAGCTTGAAACGTATTATTAGCCAAAATTAGCGCTGTAGGGTTTGCATTTCCTATATCTTCTGAAGCTAATATTAATAGTCGCCGAGCAATAAATTTAGCATCTTCACCACCTTCAATCATTCTGGCTAACCAATAAACAGCACCGTTGGGGTCACTTCCACGAATAGATTTTATAAAAGCTGAAACAATATCATAATGTTGTTCGCCAGTTTTATCATATAAAACAGTATTCTTTTGAACCTTGGATAGGACCATGTCATTGGTAATTGTTATGGGCTCATCTTCAGAATTCACCACCAATTCAAAAATATTTAATAATTTTCGGGCATCTCCTCCCGAAATTCTTAATAAAGCTTCTGTTTCTTTTATAGTAATTTTTTTCTTAGAAATTAAAGTATCAGTTTTTAAAGCGCGCTCTAATAAAGCTTCTAAATCGGTTTTATTAAAAGAGTTTAAAATATAAACCTGACAACGAGAAAGGAGGGCAGGGATTACTTCAAAACTTGGATTTTCTGTAGTTGCGCCAATTAATGTCACCCAACCTTTTTCAACAGCTCCTAATAATGAATCTTGTTGAGATTTACTAAACCTATGAATTTCATCAATAAATAAAATTGGATTTTTTGATGTAAACAATCCGCCGCTTTGTTTCGCTTTATCAATAATATCACGAATGTCTTTAACACCTGAATTTATGGCGCTCAATGAATAGAACGGACGTTTTGATTCTTGTGCAATAATGTTAGCTAAGGTTGTTTTCCCGATGCCTGGTGGTCCCCATAAAATTAAAGAAGGAATTACGCCACGCTTTATATGTTGAGTTAAAGCGCCATTTTTACCAACCAAATGTTGCTGACTAATATAATCATCTAAAGTTTTTGGTCTAATTCGTTCTGCTAAAGGTTCATTCATAAATTAAATAATGTGTAGATTATTGTAAAATTACAAATTTACAGTAATAAGTTATAGCGCTTTTATATTTTAATTTTTATATACCTTATTGTTTATTGCTGACAATTTTTCATAATTTTAGCTTTTGGACTTATATTTGAGTTTAGGTCTTTATATATATAAAAATGAGTGAAACTAATTTTAAATTTAGGTCAAATGTAATTGCTATTCCTGTAATTGTAATTTTTAGTATTTGGTTAATTTATTTTATTGAAATTAAATTTGGATTTAACTTTAATAAATATGGTATTTACCCAAAGTCTTTAATTGGTTTAAGAGGAATTTTATTTTCGCCTTTTATCCATGGTGATACGAGCCATTTAATTAATAACTCAATACCTTTATTTGTAATGTTAGGATGTTTGTATTATTTCTATCAAAACATTGCAAATAAAATACTTTTAATAGGGTTGTTATTAACAGGTATTTTAACTTGGATTCTTGGCCGTCCATCATATCATATAGGTGCAAGTGGCATTGTATATTTATTAGTCAGTTTTATTTTTTTTAGTGGAATCTTCAGAAAACATTTTAGATTGATTGCTTTGTCTTTAGCAGTTGTTTTTTTATATGGAAGTATGGTTTGGTATATTTTTCCGATGGAAGAAAGAATCTCTTGGGAAGGTCATTTGTCTGGCTTTTTAGTTGGATTTACATTTGCTTTTTTGTTTAGAAAAGAAGGACCACAACCTGAGAATTTTACATTTTCTAAAAATGAAGAATTTGAAAAATTATTTGATGAACAGGGTAATTTCAATCCTCCACCTGAAGAAGTAAAAGAAGAAGTTAACGAAGTCTAAAATACCATACATAATCTTTTTTATTATGTCATAGATATTGAACTGTGGGAAAATTGATAGCTAAAACTAATTAACCCAACAAATGGTACAACTTATATAGTATCTTTTGCTATGTGACCAATATTTCAAAATAAGTAACGGTGCTTTTAAAATAAGTAACTGAGCTTTTTTTAATAAGTCGGTTAACTTTTAAATGCTATTATAATCGTTGTCTTATAGCTTCATATAAAAAGGCAGCACAAGCTACAGATACATTCAATGATTCAATTTCACCTAGTAATGGTAATTTAGCTTTATGGTCAACAATTTTCAATATAGAAGGGTTAATACCTCTATCTTCAGATCCCATAACAATGGCTGTTGGCAATGTTAAATCTATAGCATAAATTAAGTCTTCTGTTTTTTCAGTTGCTGCAACCAATTGAATATCGGCAGCTTGAAATTGAAAAATAGCATCTTTTAAATGATCTACTTTACAAATAGGGATTTTAAAAGCAGCACCAGCAGAAGTTTTTACTGTAGCAGCGTTTATTGGTGCATTTCCTTGTTTTTGAATAACAATACCATCAACACCTGTGCATTCAGCAGTTCTTATAATAGCACCAAAATTACGAACATCAGAAATCTGATCTAATAATAAGAATATTGGATTCTTCTTTTTTTCTAAAGTAGCTGTTATTAGCGTATCTAAATCCGCAAATTCAATAGGAGATATTTGTGCAGCAACACCTTGGTGATTACTGTTTTTAGATAACCTATTTAGTTTTTCAACTGGAACATGGCTAGTTGCAATGTTATTTTTCTTTATCAATGAATTTAATTCAGAAAATAAGTGACCACTCAAATCTTTTTGTAAATATACTTTGCTAATTGTTTGCCCAGCATTAATTGCTTCTATAACAGCTCTAATGCCAAATATTTTTGAAACTTCGTTTTCCATGATGCAAATGTAAGTATTTTGTATGGTATGATTTTTGTACCTTTCATTAAAATTTTAAATAAAGAATTATGAAAAGTATTTTTAGTGTTATTTTGGTGATGTTTGTGTCAACTGTATTTTCTCAAAATTTAGATTATCGTGGAGAATATGTTCGTGGTATGATTATTAAGCAGAGTAATGAAATAAAAGGAAATGATTTTATTTATAATGAATGGAATTTAGGAATGTTAGTATTAAATGATAGCGTTTTTTCAAAACAAGACCATTTAAAATATGATGCTTTTAATGATCG
>NZ_CALAEQ010000103.1 GCF_937891065.1 uncultured Lutibacter sp.
TAACTTTAAATAACAAAGCTAATTTCAATTATAAATTTGATTGCAACACAGCTTATAAAATAGTTGCTTCAATGAAAAATTATGAAGATAATATCACAATAATAAATACTTCAAAAAATTACAACGAAATTTTAAATAAAACTCTTTTAATGGAACCAACAATAGAGTTTATAACAATTCGTGAACAAAAAATGATAAAAACAAATCCAATTTATTTTGATCTAGATAAAGATGAAATTTTACTTGATGCGGCAATTGAATTAGAAAAAGTAATTGAGATTTTAAACAAATATCCAAAAATAAAACTCGAAATAAAATCACATACTGATAGTAGGGCTCCAGACAATTATAATCTTTCCCTTTCCGAAAAAAGAGCAAGTTCAACAATTAATTATATTACGTCAAAAGGAATTAGCTCTAATAGGCTTGTTGGAAAAGGATATGGAGAAACACAATTGGTAAACAAATGTTCTAATGGTATAAAGTGTACTCAAGCTGAACACCAGCTAAATAGAAGAACTGAATTTGTAATTATTCAAGAATAACTTTTATATATGAAACCAACAATTTCATTTGATGATTTTAGCAAAGTTGATATTAGAATAGGAACCATTATTGAAGTACATGATTTTCCTATTGCTCGTAAACCTGCCTACCAACTAGTTATTGATTTTGGTGAGTTAGGCTTAAAGAAATCAAGTGCTCAAATCACCGATTTATACACTAAAAAAGAATTACTAAATAAGCAAATAACTGCAATTATTAATTTTAAAAAAAAGCAAATCGCTAATTTCTTTAGTGAATGTTTAATTTTAGGCATTGAAAATAATAAGAAACAAATTGTATTACTAAAATCCTCGAAACCTAAACTAAAAAATGGTGAACAAATAAGTTAATTACATCATTTTATTAAAAAATATTGCATTCATTAATAACTTATTGGTACCATACCAAAAGCCTCTAAAGTTTGTGTTATCAGTAAATACAATAACTTTCCCAGCTCCCATTCTTTTAATTTGAAAAGGTACTGTATTTTTTAAAACCTCAAAATTTGGTTTTGAAATATAACCACTTAAAAGTGGGTTATTAGTATATTTTATAGGGTTATTAAAACTTAAACTATCTGATTTAATAAATATTTTAGTATTCCTAAACATTGGTAATTTATCATTTTTATAACCAAAATTAATCGGATGAGATTTATCTAATTTTGTTTCAAAAATTGCACCTCCAACAACTTGTGCTCCTGAAAAATTTATTTTCTGTTCAAATGATATATTTTTAGCATCTACTTCAACACTTGCATATTCTAACTCAATAAATTTATTGTTTGATAACCATTTAACCGCATTTCTATAACCTATTATTGTACCACCACTCTTAACCCAAGCCTTTAACTTATTAAGATTTGATTCGCTTAATTTCAAGTTAGAATTTGGTAAAACAATTGTGGAATATTTTGAAATATCAATTCTGTTAAAATAATCTAAATCTAATTTCGTAATATTCATTCCATAACGTTGATCAAATAAATGCCAAATTTCACCCGCGTCATATGATGATACACCACTACCAACAATCATTGCTACTTTTGGATTTTCTATATTTATAAACTGTCCACTACCCAAGTCAATTCCTTCAGTTAAACCAGTATTAACACCTGTAATAGTTACATTTGAGTTTGTAGCAATTTCATTTAAAATAGCATATAATTGATCCTCATTTTTATTCTGCTTTTTAACTGAAATTAATATAGTTCCATAGTCATAATTTATTCCATTCAATGAAAACTGTTTCATTCCAACTTTAGCTCTAATGCCTTTTTGCAATAGTTGATTTAAAGCTTTTGGAGTATAATACTCATGCCATTCCATTAAATAAGCATAAGAACTTTTAGTAGTTAATTTTCCCTTTGGAGATTGTAAATTCTCAACCAAATCACCTATTGCAGAAGTAGAGTTTAATGGCCCATTATCTAAATTAAATGCTAAAGGAAATGTCCAAGCTGAAATATCATAAAATAAACTATCGGTAAAGGTTGTTTGTTTATCAAACATTGCCTTAATCAATTTATAATTTTTTTGATTCGTAGGAATTATATAACTTTTTTCTTTCTTGAAATTTTTCCCATCTACTAATAAATCATTCTTTAGATTGTGAAAATTAATTCTATGTCTTTTTAAGATTTCAGCAAAATGATAGGTTTTCATTTCATCTTTTTCATCTCCAAACACAATAGCTTTATCCTGATCTTTTAGTGATTTTTTTGAAACATCAATATAAAAATTACGCTGATAATTCAATAACTTTACCCTTATAGAATTTGCGGCTTCTAAAGTTGAAAGCGAAGCTGTAAATTGATTTTTTATTGTAAATGGAAATGTTAAAACTCCGTTAACTGTTTCTTGCGCATGGCCTCTTGAACTACCTTGCTCAAACAAAATACCAACTGCTCCATTTATATCAGGATACGTAGATCCTTTGCCATAATAAAAATCATCAAACGCTTCTTCAGTAAAATATAAAGACCCAATTTTATCCATAGCCTTTGCATGGTAAGTAGCTATTTCCTTTGTCAATTCTTGATTTTCTATTGGTGTTAAAGGATTTACTCTAGACTGAATTCCAGGCTGAAAAAAGAAGGTTGAATTACTTCCCATTTCATGATGATCCGTAAAAATATTTGGCATCCAATTTCTATAAGTTTCTATTCTAGCACGCGATTCAGGCAATTGAACTGGTAACCAATCTCTATTCATATCAAACCAATAATGATTTGTTCTTCCTCCCGGCCAAACTTCATGAAATTCACGATCATTAGGGTCGGTATTTAAATATTTGCTTTTATTGGTATTCACCCAATATGCAAAACGTTGTAATCCATCAGGGTTCATAGCAGGATCCAATAAAACAACCGTATTTTTTAATAACGATACAATTTCCGGGCCTTCAGCTGCAGCTAAATAATAAGCTAATATAATTGCAGCACTTAAACCACTAGGCTCATTTCCATGTACTGAAAAACCTTGATAAACAACAATAGGCATCTCATTAACGTTCAACTTTAAACTTTCATTGACTTCCGTTAGTTTCAAGTGGTTTAATCTAATATTTTCAATATTATTATGATTATTTGGAGAAGTAATTGTTAATAAAAGTAAGGGTCTACCTTCAAATGTTTTACCTCTGTCCTCCAACGTAATTCTATCAGAACTTTCAGCTAAAACTTTCATATATTCAACAAACTTATCGTGTGTAATATGCCACTCACCTATTTTAAAACCGATAACACTTTCAGGTGTTGGTATTTCTTTATTATAAGTAATATTTTGAGGTAAATGATACGAAAGCTCAAATTCACTTTGCGCACTAATAGTTAGAGAGAAAAGTAGTGTAATTAAAAAAGTAGTCAGTTTCATTATTTTGTGTTTTAACAAATATATAAATTCAAATATAATCTTATGTAACAATTTACTAAGTTAAAATATGATTAAATCCAAGCTGACAACTTATAAACACATTTAAACAAAAAAAGAGACTCTAATTAAAATTAGAATCTCTTTAAGGTAAATACAATTACCAACCACAGTAATGCACTTACTTTTTTATAAACTTGCCAAACTAGATCTTAATGTTTCAACCTTTGCAATGGCATCAGCTTCTTTTTGACGTTCAATTGTAATTACTTGTTCTGGCGCATTATTTACAAAACGCTCGTTACTTAATTTTTTTTGAACAGATTTTAAGAAACCTTCAGTGTATTTTAATTCCTCTTCTAATTTAGCCTTTTCTTCTTCAACATTAACATCTGAAGTCATTGGGATAAAATACTCATTAGATTTTACTCTAAAACTTAAAGCCCCCTCAACTTTCTCTGTTACATATTTTAATGAAGATAAATTTCCTAATTTTTCAATTACAGCATCAAAATCTTTATTTAAACTTTCGTTATTTAAAACTGATAATTCAATTGTATTTTTAAATGCAATATTTTTATCTTTTCTAATTGTTCTAATATTTGAAATAACTTCAGAAGTAAATTTAAAATCGTTTATGAATGATTCATTTACAATAGAGGATTTAGGGTATTCGGCAATTATTAACGCCTCTTCTGGAGTTCTATCTGTTATATCTTGCCAAATTTCTTCTGAAATAAAAGGCATATAAGGATGTAGAACTTTTAAATTGTCTTCTAGAAAACAAATTACTGAATGATAAGTTTTAGCATCAATTGGCTGTTGATAAGCTGGTTTTACCATTTCTAAAAACCAAGAAGAAAAATCGTCCCAAACTAATTTATAAATACTCATTAAAGCTTCACTAATTCTGTATTGCTCAAATGATTTATCTAAATCTTGTAATGTTTGTTGAAATTTAGCCTGATACCATTCAATTGCAACTTTAGCTGATTGTGGTTGTTCAAGAGTTTCATCTATTTCCCATCCTTTAATTAAACGAAAAGAATTCCAAATTTTATTGGAAAAATTACGTCCTTGTGCACATAATTCTTCATCAAATAACAAATCGTTACCAGCTGCTGAACATAATAACATTCCAACACGAACACCATCTGCACCATATTTTTCCATTAATTCAATTGGATCAGGTGAATTCCCTAATGATTTAGACATTTTTCTTCCTTTACCATCTCTTACAATTCCTGTAAAATATACATTGGTAAATGGCTTTTCATTTCTAAATTCATAACCTGCAAAAATCATACGAGCTACCCAAAAGAAAATAATGTCTGGCCCAGTAACTAAATCGTTTGTTGGATAATAATATTCAATTTCTTTATTGTCAGGGTTTCTAATTCCATCAAAAACTGAAATTGGCCATAACCAAGATGAAAACCATGTATCTAACGCATCTGGATCTTGAGTTAAATCACTCGTTTTTAATTCCTTTCCTAATTTTTCTGAAGCCAATTTAACAGCTTCTTCAATTGTTGAAGCAATTACAAAATCGTTTACACCGTCTCCATAAAAATAAGCTGGAATTTGATGTCCCCACCAAAGTTGACGAGAAATATTCCAATCTCTAATATTTTCTAACCAATAACGGTAGGTACTATTATAGTGCTTTGGAAAAAAATGAATTTCTTCATCTTCTAAAACCGCTTTTAAAGCTGGCTCAACAATAGTTTCCATTTTTAAAAACCACTGTGCAGAAATTTTAGGTTCAATTACTTCTTTGGTTCTTTCTGAAGTTCCAACTTTATGCATATACTGTTCAATTTTCACCAAACAACCTAAACTTTCTAATTCTTTTGTAATTTCTTTACGAACCACAAATCTATCTTTTCCCTCATAATGCAATCCGAAAGAATTTAAAGATGCATCATCATTAAAAATATCTATAACTTCTAAATTGTGTTTTTCACCTAATGTTTTATCATTTTGATCGTGTGCAGGAGTTACTTTTAAACAACCTGTACCAAATTCAATATCAACATATTCATCTTCAATAATAGGAATTACTCTTCCTACAATTGGAACAATTGCCTTTTTCCCTTTTAAATGTGTATAACGTTCGTCATTTGGGTTGATACAAATAGCGGTATCACCTAAAATAGTTTCAGGTCTAGTAGTTGCAATTGTTAAAACATCATTACTACCTTCAATTTTATAATTTAAATAGTATAAATTCCCCTGTTTTTCTTCAAAAATTACTTCTTCATCAGATAAAGTAGTTTTTGCTGATGGATCCCAGTTTACCATTCTATATCCACGGTAAATTAATCCTTTAGCGTATAACTCAACAAAAACTTTAGATACAGCTTCGCTTAAATCTGGGTCCATAGTGAATTTTGTACGCTCCCAATCACAAGAAGCACCCAATTTTTTTAACTGTTCTAAAATTATTCCACCATGTTTATCAGTCCATTCCCAAGCATGTTTTAAAAACTCATCACGTGTTAAATCTGATTTATTTATTCCTTCCTCCTTCAATTTAGCCACTACTTTAGCTTCAGTTGCAATAGATGCATGGTCAGTTCCTGGAACCCAACAAGCATTAAAACCTTTCAATCTAGCTCTTCTAATTAATACATCCTGTATAGTGTTGTTAAGCATGTGCCCCATATGTAAAACACCTGTAACGTTTGGAGGTGGAATTACAATCGTATAAGGTTCTTTTTCATTAGGTTCTGAATGAAAATAATTGTTTTTCATCCAGTAATCATACCATTTTTTCTCAATATCTTGAGGATTGTATTTTGTTGCTAAACTCATTGTGGTCTAATTTTTGTAATATAGTTTGCAAATGTACAATTAGATAAGAGATAACACAAAATATTTTGAAAGCTTAAAAAAAGTACTAACTTTACATCTTAAAACTTTAAAATTATGAAAAAAATATTAACCTTATTATTCATTGGGCTTTTAACATTCTCAATAAATGCTCAAGAAAAAACAGTTGCTGAACCTGTTCAAGACCCTAATGCACCTGCATTTGAATTTGAAACTGAAGTTATTGATTACGGAAAAATAGACTTAAATGCCGATGGTCTTCGTGTTTTTAAATTTAAAAACGTTGGAAAATCACCTTTAGTTATCAGTCATATTAAATCTAGCTGTGGTTGTACGGTTCCTAAAAAACCAACTGAACCAATTATGCCAGGCGCAACAGGTGAAATTGAAGTGAAGTATGCAACAAACAGACCAGGAGGATTTTCAAAAACTATTACCGTAAATTCTAATGCTACTGAACCTGCAAAACAATTAAGAATTAAAGGGATTGTGATTAAACCAGAATCTCTTATTAAAAAAGATAAACCAACAATGTCAGCTAATTAAGTTGACTTAAAATTCTAAATAAAAAAGGCTTTCAAATTGAAAGCCTTTTTTATTTTAACATGTTTTTTAAACGAAACTCATATTCATAATCTTGCCCATTTCTTTCAATTACCAAACTTATTTTTTTATTTTCTTTTTGATAAAATTTTTCAACTATTTCTTCCAGTTTTAAGTTGTAAGTATATTCACCATTAATCCTAATTACAATATCATTTGGTTCTAAACCGGCATTATACGCAGGAGAATTTTTTCTTACTTTAAAAATTTTATAGGTTGGTTTAAAACTATACTTGTAATTATATGATAACACAACTTTATTCCGATCAGAGTTTTGATTATTCGAAGCTAAACCAAAACTTGTGTTATCATTTTCTTTAACTAATAACTTCCCATTATAAATAAGTTCAATGCCACTCATATTATACCTAAAAGGTTCATTAAATGAGCTTCCTTTTTTTAATGTAATTTTATAATTTTTATAATCAAATATTACAGTAAAACGTTTTAAAATATTTGCTCCTAAACTACCATTACGTGATTCAAACTTAAGCGCATTCGCAATTGATAATGAATCAGGAAAAGAAACCGTAGGATATTTTAATTCAAACTTCCCTAAAACTAATCCTTTAATAATAGACCGTTTCCCATAAATTGAACCACTTAATCCTTCGCCCAAAAAATCTTCAAAATACTTTTTAGGTGTTAAAATATCTGGGTGAGTGTTTTCAAATAACCACATAGCATCACTTCCTCCAGAATCAATCAATAACTTAACAGGTGTTATTTTATTAGTAAAAGAATCCAATTTTATCCCAACATTTATATAAGGTTTTAATTTATAAAATTCTAAATCTAAAGTTTCGCATTTTCTACAGTTTTTGTAATTATAAGTTTCTGTACTATAAAAGGTTATTTTTTTAGTAGCATAATTAATTTTAACAACAAAATCTTTTAGTATTCTATAACCTATAATCCCATGAATGGTAATTCCAAGTTTAGAAGACAAATCAAAACTATCATCAAAAACAACATATAAATTTTGACTAGAGCTTAAAATATTATTAAAACCAAAAATATTCCCTTTAGATAATATTGCATCAATTGCGTCATCCTCACCTAAACCTCTTAGTTTAATTTTTTCAACATTATTAAGTTGTAAAGAGTCTTTATTATTTATGTTAAATAAAATAGTGGTTCCAACACCTGAATCTAATATAAAATTTAACTCCTTTCCATTTACTTCAATTGGAAAAACAACCAAATTATTAATTAATTTAAAAGAAACGGATTGTTTCTTAGCATTGTTAATAAGTCTAAAATTACTTTGCGCTACACTAACTTTTGAATAAAAAAGTAATGCTAAAACTATATATATATGTGTAAAACTAATTCTCAATAATTATCAAGTTTTAAATTTTAGTTTAAAGTACAAAAAAGGCGTTTGACAGCACAACTTTTATGAAAACTTTAACCTATAACAAATCACAGTAAAAGTTAAGAACTTTAAATTAAATTTCGCAATTTTGTTGTATAATTTTTCAAAAACTAAAAACAATGCCAATAATATCTATTAAAGGTAAAAACATGCCTGAGTCACCTATAAGAAAACTAGTTCCTTATGCTGAAGATGCAAAAAAAAGAGGAATTGAAGTTTTTCACTTAAATATTGGTCAGCCAGACATAAAAACACCTGATGTTGCTCTTGAAGCTATAAAAAACAACACTATTAAAGTATTAGCTTATAGTCGTTCAGAAGGATCAGAAGAATACCGTCAAAAATTAGCAAATTATTATAAAAAGCACGATATAAATGTTGATGCTAATGAGATTATAATTACAACAGGTGGGTCTGAAGCACTATTATTTGTTATGGGAAGTGTTTGTGATTCTGGTGATGAAATAATTATTCCTGAACCTTTTTACGCGAATTATAATGGGTTTTCAACAGCTTCAGGAGTGACTATTGTTCCTGTAATATCTAAAATTGAAGATAATTTTGCTTTACCTCCTATTGAAGAGTTTGAAAAATTGATTTCTCCAAAAACAAAAGCAATATTAATATGTAACCCTGGAAATCCAACTGGATATTTATATTCAAAAGAAGAAATACAAAAACTAGCAGCTATTGTTAAAAAGCATGATTTATTTTTAATTGCAGATGAAGTATATCGTGAATTTGTATATGATAATGTGCAACATCAATCTGTTTTAAATGACTTTGGATTAGAAAATCATGCAATTATAATTGACTCTGTATCTAAGCGTTACAGTATGTGTGGTGCTCGTATAGGTTGTTTAGTTTCAAAAAACAAAGAAGTTATAAGTACAGGCTTAAAATTTGCTCAAGCACGTTTAAGTCCGCCAACATTTGCTCAAATTGCAAGTGAAGCTGCCTTAGAAACTCCACAATCCTATTTTGATGAAGTTACTATTGAATATAAAGCCAGAAGAGATCTTTTAATTTCTGAATTAAGTAAAATTGAAGGTATTAAAGTAGCGTCTCCAAAAGGTGCTTTTTACTGTGTTGTTGAACTTCCAGTTGATAATGCCGATAAATTTGCACAATGGCTTTTAGAAGATTTCAATTTGAATAATCAAACTGTTATGGTTGCTCCTGCTGCAGGTTTCTATTCAACAAAAGGGTTTG
>NZ_CALAEQ010000104.1 GCF_937891065.1 uncultured Lutibacter sp.
CAAGTAAATTCATAATTTAGAATGCAAATATCGTATTTAATTTTTAATACTTACGAAACCAACAAATCAAATCAGCAATTTTTTATATTTTCGCAGATATAAAATGAATTAATGATGAATATAGATAAAGTACTTTTAATTATAATTATTGCAAATGTTGCTTTTTCAATAAAAGGGTTTAGTGATCGTTTGTTTTTAGATAAATATAAATTTCAAATTGGCGCTATTAAACGAGGTGAACAAATTAGAATGTTTACTTCAGCATTTTTACATGTAGATTATATGCATTTAATTTTGAATATGTATGTTTTGTACATTTTTGCACCAATTATTATTATTAAGCTGGGTGTTGTTAAGTTTTTAATCTTGTATGTAGGAAGTTTATTAGCTGGGAATGTATTAACACTAAAGTATCATAAAGATGAATTGTATTATAGTGCGGTTGGTGCTTCGGGTGCTGTGGCAGGAATTATTTATGCCGCAATTTTGTTGAACCCAGATATGCGTTTAATGATGTTTCCGCTACCAATACCAATACCAGGATATATTTTTGGTTTAGGATATTTATTATACTCAATTTATGGAATGAAAAAACAGTTAGGAAATGTTGGCCATTCAGCACATTTAGGAGGTGCTATTGGAGGTTATATTTTAATGTTAATTGTGTATCCATCTATATTTTTAACAAGTACTACAACAATTCTTTTATTAGGTGTTCCAATAGTTTTATTGCTGTTGTTTGGACATAAATTAAAATAAAAAAAGCTAAACGAAAGTTTAGCTTTTTTTTGAGCGAGAGACCGGGCTCGAACCGGCGACAGTCAGCTTGGAAGGCTGAAGCTCTACCAACTGAGCTACTCTCGCAATCGATGGCAAATATACAATCCTTTTAGTCTTTAGCAAATATTTTTATTAAAAATTTACAACTTTTTTAAAAAATGAAAACCTAATTTTTTAAAGTCTTCATTTTCATAGAAGTTATGTGATTTTATGTTTTCAATATAAGTGTTTAATTCTATAGATTCATAGCCATTATCTGTTGCATACTTGTAAATCCACTCAAATAGTAGCTTTCCCAATCCTTTATTTCTATATTTTTTTGAAATAATTACATGGTCGGGTTCTATAGTTCTTCCACAATAATGTCTGGTTAAAAACCAAAGACCAGAAATACCTACCAAATTTTTATTAATATATAAACCAACACATTTGTAATTTTGTGTTGTCATTTCTAATAATCGTTTTTCTAAAAGATGTTTTGGAGTTGATTCATTCAGTTCAACCAGTAAGGGTAAGGCAGTTAAAATATGTGGCGTTTCAATTAACTTAATTTCAATAATTTCCATTTAAATAGTATTTTAGCGTAGGCTAACCAATATTATGAAAATTATTTTAGAAACCGAAAGATTATTTTTGAGAGAATTTGTTCCTTCTGACGGGTTTCATTTTTTTTATTTAAATAATGATCCAGAAGTTATAAAATATACAGGAAACCAGCCTTTTAAAAATTTAGAAGAAGCGAATAACTTTATTTTAAACTATTCAGAATACAATAAATACGGTTTTGGTAGATGGGCAGTTTGCTTAAAAGAAACTTCGGAGTTTGTAGGTTGGTGTGGTTTTAAATTTGATAAAGATAGTAGTGAAATTGACTTAGGGTTTAGGTTTTATAAAAAATATTGGGGTATTGGTTATGCTACTGAAGCAGCAAAAGGCTGTTTGCAATTTGGATTTTTAGATCTAAATTTTAAGGAAGTAGTTGGTAGATGTTATATTGAAAATAAAGCATCAATTAATGTGTTAGAAAAGTGTAATTTTAAATTCCAAAAAAATATTTTGTACGATTCTAAACAAGCAAAATTATACACGTTTAAAAATGATAACAATAAAAAAAATTAAAGCTGAAGATACGTATCCAATTCGCTTAGAGATTTTGCGGAAAGATATTCCATTACCGTATGAATTTAATGGAGATTTTGATGAAGATACTTTTCATTTGGGTGCTTTTAAAAATGAAAAATTAGTGGCAGTTTCAAGTTATATGAAAGCAAGTAATTCTAATTTTAAAGGAATTCAATATCAATTAAGAGGAATGGCAACTTTAATTGAATATCAAGGTTTAGGGATGGGTAAATTAATGTTAGAAGATTCTTTTTCAATTTTGCAAGAGTTAAAAATAGATTGTTTGTGGTGTAATGCTCGTGTTATTGCAGTTAATTTTTATAAAAAAATGGGTTTACAAACTTTTGGAGAAAAATTTGAACTTAAATATGTTGGGGATCATTATGTGATGTTTAAATATTTGGAATAAATTTAAATATGAAAAATAAAAGACAATTAATTGTTATTAGTTTGATTTTTGTTCAATTTATAGTTGCTCTAAATTACACTAGTTATTGTCAGACAATGTATTCAGAAAAAGCATTAATAGGAGTAGGTGACCTAAATTTTGATGGGAATGATGTGAAGCTGCAAAAAGAGGTTTTTGAAGCTTTTTATAATATGCAAAATGCTGCTTTAAAAGATAGTATTTCTATTCAAATTGTTTCTGCGTATAGGAGTTATAAAAGGCAAAAGAAAATTTGGAACAGAAAATTTAAAAAATATACTTCTCAAGGTTTCTCAGAAATAGAATCTATAAATAAAATTATTGAATATTCTACAATTCCAGGAACCTCTCGCCATCATTGGGGAACAGATATTGATATTGTAGATAATGCAGTTGAAGCACCAAAAAAAATGTTAATTGAACAAAATTATACAAGAGGAGGAGTTTATTCTAAACTTAAAAATTGGATGGATTTGAATTCAGAGAAATATGGTTTTTATTTAGTATATGATAATAATACAGCAAGAAAAGGTTTTAAATATGAGCCTTGGCATTTTAGTTATAAACTAGTATCAAAGCCAATGTTAAAAGATTTTTTAACAGTTGATTTAATTAGGCTTCTTCAAAAAAAGGATATAGCGGGTAGTTATTTATTTTCAGAAGATTTTTTGAAAAAGTATATTTCAGAGCAAGTTTTAGATATTAATTTGAATTTAAAATAATGCTTCCTATTAAATAAATACAAATAAATGGTGTTATTTGCAATATAAAAAGTATGTTTGTGTTCATAAATGGTTTTAATCGAGTGTATTACCACCCTTTTAGAAACTTAAAGAGTATGAATAGAAAATTATTAGCTCTAATTTTTATAGGGTTTTCAACATATATTTTAAGTCAGGAAATAACTACAATTACTGATTTAAAAAAAGAACTACAAAATGAGGTAGTTGATACCACTAAAGTTTCATTAAATTTAATGATAGCAGATTCTTATTTGAAAATAAATAAAGATTCTGCTTTTTTTTATTTTAACAAAGGTTTAGGGTTAGCAAATAAAATAGATTCGAAGCGTCAAATAGCTCAACTACTGTATAAAATTGGGGTAGCTTATGAAAATCAATCTAATTTTGAAAAGGCAATTAAATATTATCTTGAAGCGGTATCTATTTTTGATACTTTAAATAATACTGCTAAAGTTGCTGGTATATATAGTTATGTAGCATATAGTTATTCACAACTTTATATAGAGGATAAGGCTATTGAATACTATTTAAAATCTTTACAAGCACATAAAGATATTGGTGATGAATTAGGTATTGCAATGATTTATTTAAGTTTTGGAGAATTATTCTATTCAAAGGAAAATTTTATTCAAGCAAAAAAATATTTTAAAGATGCATTAAGTATTTATATTAAATTAGATGATAAAAACGGTATTTCTGTATGTTATACAAATCTTGGAAATGGAACTGCTGATTCTGGTGATAATGAAGCAGGACTCGCTTATTATAATAAATCAATTATAATTCAAGAAAAAATTAATGACCAATTTGGTATAGGAATTAATTATAATAATATTGGAGATTGTAATATTCAGTTAAAAAAATATGATGTGGCGTTGGATTACTTTTCAAAATCACTTAGTATTGCTGAAAAGTTAAATGAGAAATCGTTAGTTTCTATTGTTTTATTGAATATTTCCGATGTGAAAATTAAATTAAAACAATATTTCAAAGCTATACAATATGCTGAAAAAAGTTTAAAAATAACAGAAGAAATAGGAGATTTAGAAAATCAGGCTGAGAATTTAATAATCCTTGCAGCTGCTCATGAATCATTAGGTATTATATCTAAATCTAATGATTATAATAAGAAGTATATTGTAATTAAAGATAGTTTAACTACAATTGATAAAACCAATAAAGTTAAGTTATTTCAAGCTTTAAATAATTTAGAAAAATCTCATCACACTATAAATGATTTATCAAGTAAACATGAAATAACTAGATTAAAATATGAAGATAATCGTAAATTTATCTATTTTTTAATTGGAGCAGTTTTATTATTTGGTTTTTTTGTAGTCCTTTTAATTTTGCAGCAAACAGCGAAAAAAAAGGCTTATAATTTATTAGAATATAAAAATCATCAGATAAATAAAATGAATGAAAAAATTCAGATTCAAAGAGATGGCCTAAAACAATTAAATAAAACGAAAGACATCTTTTTTTCTATTATTGCGCATGATTTGAGAAACCCATTTAATTCCATAGAAGGATTTACTGAACTTTTGATTGAAAACGTTCATGAATATAGTGAAGAAAAAAGGTTGAAATTTTTAAAAATTATAAAAGGTTCTTCTTCAAAAGCTTCAATTTTATTAGATAACTTATTAATTTGGGCAAATTCCCAATCTGGAAATTTAGATTTTAATCCTCAAAAAATTGATTTAAAACAAGAAGTTTCTGATGTTATATCGTTGTTAGAAATTCAAGCAGTTAATAAAGATATTAAAATTTTGAACAACGTAGTTCATAATGTTTTTGTTGATGCAGATCAGAACATGCTAGCAGCTGTACTAAGAAATTTAATTTCTAATGCTATAAAATTTACAAATTTAAAAGGTGAAATTCAGATATTATCTGCCATTACTAATGATTTTGTAGAAATTTCAGTAAAAGATAATGGGATTGGAATTTCACAATTTGATATAGATAATTTGTTTAGCATTGAAGTAAAAAGTTCAAATGTTGGCACTGCGAATGAACAAGGTTCAGGTTTAGGCTTAATTTTATGTAAAGATTTTGTTGAAAAGCATGGATGTAAATTATGGGTAGAAAGTTTAATAAATGTGGGAAGTGAATTTAAATTTACAATGCCAATAGCTGTTAATTAACTTTTAGAAAATAATCTTTAGATTAGAACAGTAAGTTTTATTAGGTACTCTTTCCTAAATATACAACCCAAGAACTAACAATTAGTTATCAACCTTAATTCTATGTTCTCTATTCGCTATTTCCCAAGCGGTGTAAAAAATAAGTTTTGTTCGTTTCTCTAAAAGGTCATAATTTATTTTATCAGGTGTATCAGAAGGTTTATGATAATCTTCATGAATACCATTAAAATAAAAAATGATTGGGATATTATTTTTAGCAAAGTTATAATGGTCAGATCTATAATAATAACGATTAGGATCATTATCATTATTGAAAGTGTAGTCTAAATCTAGTTGCGTATAGTGAGTATTTATTTCTTCAGATAAAGTATGTAATTCGCTACTTAATTTATCTGAACCAATTAAATATATAAAATTAAGACTCTTCATATGCGTTTCATCTACGCGACCTATCATATCAATATTTAAATTTACAATAGTATTTTCTAAAGGGAAAACAGGAAAATTTGTGTAATATTTTGAGCCAAGTAATCCATTTTCTTCCCCTGTAACATGTAAAAATAATATAGATCGTTTTGGGTTGTTCCCTTCTAAAACAGCTTGTTTAAAAGCTTCAGCAATTTCTAGAATTGCTACGTTTCCTGATCCATCATCATCAGCACCATAATAAATCTTATTGTCATGCATACCTAGATGATCATAATGAGCTGATATTACAACAATTTCTTCTGGTTTTTCTGAACCTTTAATATAAGCAATAACATTTTCAGATGGTTTTAAATTTGGCCTTAAATGTTCGGTAGGTATACTTTGAAAATAGTCACTTCCTCCAAATGGTGAGGCTATATTTTTGTCAATATAAAATGTTTTTAAATATTCAGCAGCCTTTTTTTGACCAGATTCTCCAGTTCCTCTTCCTTCAAACTCTTCGGATGCAAATGCATATAAAAGTTTTTCTAAATCACTAGCTTTAATCGAATTTGCAAATTTGGTGGCTGTCTCACCGGCAATAATTGTAGGATTTGTAATTTGACCTGTAATACCATTATTACTTCCACAACTTAAAAAAAATGTTGTAACTAAAACTAAAAATAGATTTTTCATTTAGGGTAATTTACAATTACTCAAATATATTAAAATAATTAGGAGTTGTTGATTGTAAACTGTTTTAAAGTTTTGTTAAAGGAAATTAAATCAGATTCAAAAAGCTTATTTATGGAGTTATTGGCAATCAATTCCTCTGTGTTTCCAGATATAAATTCATTAGGAGTCATAAGCCACAATTCATCCGCTAATTGAAGTGCTAAATTAATTTCATGTGTAGAAACGATAATTGTTTTATTAAATTCGGAAGCTAAATTTTTAAGTAGTGAGAATGTATTAATAGTGTGATGTAAATCTAAATGCGCAGTTGGTTCATCAAGTACAATTATAGGTGTATTTTGTGCAAGTGCTCTAGCTATTAAAATTTTTTGTAGTTGTCCATCACTTAATTCAAAGCATTTTGAATTCATTAAATGTTTAGTGTTTGTTTTTTCAAAAGCAGATTGAATAATACCTAAATCTTCAGTTGTTAAATAGCCAATCCAATTTGTATAAGGTTGTCTTCCTAAAGCAACTAATTCAAAAACAGTTAAACTACTGTCGGGTAATTGTTCAGTTAATACAAGGCTAACTATTTTAGCGAAATCAGTAAAATTGAATGTTTCTAATTTTGTCGAATTAATAAAAATTTCACCTTTTAAACTAGGTTGTACCTTTGTTAGAGTTCTTAGTAAAGTAGATTTTCCTATTCCGTTTTTTCCTAATAAACAAACTAAATTTCCAGCATCTAATTCTACATTTAAATTAGAAGCAATTGTTTTTACTTCTTTTTTAGAAGTATAGCCAATGTTTAAATCTTTAACTTGAATAATATGTTTAGTAGATAATTTCATTAATAAAAAACTTTTCTTTTTCTAACCAATAACCAAATAATAATTGGAGCTCCAAATAATGAGGTAATTGCGTTAATTGGTAATGTATATTCACTGTTTGGTAATTGCGCAATGCTATCACAAATTAACATGATTATAGCACCGCTAATAGCAACTGCAGGCAATAATATTTTATGGTTTGATGTGTTAAAGAGTAATTTTGTTAAATGCGGAACTGCTAAACCAATAAAAGCAATAGGCCCCGAAAAGGCTGTAATTACACCAGTAAGTAAACTAGTTGAAATTAAAGTAAGATTACGAGTAAGTTTTACATTTACACCCATACTTTTTGCATAATTTTCACCCAATAATAAGCTGTTTAAAGGTTTTATGATAAATATGACCAATGAAATTCCAACAAAAAATGTAATGGTAAGCGCACTAATTTCTTTCCAACTTAAATTTCCTAAACTTCCAAAACTCCAAAACAAATATTGTTGCAATTGGTTAGCGCTACTAAAATAAGCCAAAACACTAATTACTGCAGCTGTTAAACTTCCAAACATTAATCCAATTATTAGAATAGACATGGTGTTTCTAACTTTAATAGCAGCTAGCATAACTGCAGAAAGCACTAAAAATGCACCAGTAATAGCTGCAGCTGCAAGTCCCCAGTTTGTAAAAGCGTAGGCCGAAATGTTTGCACCCAAAAAAGAGGCACCTAAAATTAAAATAGCAACTCCTAAACTTGCACCAGAACTTATTCCTAAAACAAAGGGGCCTGCTAATGGATTTCTAAATAAAGTTTGCATTAACAAACCGCTAATTGATAGGCCAGAGCCAACAATAATAGCGGTAATTGCTTTTGGTAAACGATAATTTAATATAATTGATTTCCAAGATTCCCTTTCAGTTTGACCGTCAAATAATGATAAAAATATTTGTTTTAAAGGTATGTAAACTGAACCTAAGCTTATATTAATTATGATAATAACAAAAAGTGTTATTATTAATAATATAAAAGTGTTTTTGTATGATTTTGTTGGATTCACCAAGTGTAATTATTTAAAAATGTTACTAATTTTTCAATGGCTTTTCCTCTATGACTTATGCTACTTTTTTCATTCATATCCATTTCAGCAAAAGATTTATTGTAACCTTCAGGCATAAAAATTGCATCGTACCCAAAACCTTTTTCTCCTTGTTTTTCTTTCAAAATAGTTCCTTTACAAATTCCTTCAAAGATATATTGTTTTTCGCTAATATTAAGTGATATAGCAGTTCTAAATTGCGCTTTTCTATTAGAGTTATTACCAAGTTCTTTCAATAATTTTTTTATGTTTTCTTCTGCATTGTTCTCTTTTCCCGCGTAACGAGCAGAATACACACCTGGTTCATTATTTAAAGTTTCAACTTCTAAGCCTGTATCATCAGCAAAGCAATTTAAACCGTATTTTTCAGTTATAAATTTTGCTTTTATAATTGCATTCCCTTCTAATGTATCAGCAGTTTCAGCAATATTATCAAAACAATTAATAGCAGCTAAACTAACAATTTCAAAATTGGTAAGCATTGCTTGAACTTCTTCTAATTTGTTTTGATTATTTGTTGCAAAAACTAGTTTCAATTTATTCATGATGATAAGGTTCGTTTTTTAAAATTGTAAAAGCTCTATAAATTTGTTCAACTGCAAATAAACGAATCATTTGATGTGAAAATGTCATTTTTGATAAAGAAATTTTACCTGTTGATTTTTTATAGACTTCTTCAGAAAAACCATAGGGACCACCAATTACGAAAACTAATTGTTTAATTCCTGAATTCATTTTCTTTTGAAGATAGGTGGAAAAATCTACAGATCTAAATTCTTTTCCTTTTTCATCCAACAAAATTAAAGCATCTGTAGGCATTAACTTTTTTAAAATAAGTTCACCTTCTTTTTCTTTTTGCTCAGGTTCACTTAAATTCTTTACATTTTTTAAATCAGGAATAACTTCAAGCTCAAAATTAATATAATGCTTCAATCTATTTTGATAGGTATCTATCAAAGTTTGTAAATTTTTATCATCGGTTTTACCAATGGCCAATAATTTAATTTTCATTCTGCAAATATAAAAAGAAATAAAGATGAATTTTTTGAAAATAAAAAAGTTATTTTTGTGTTAAAATAGTTACGAAATGATTAGTGAGAAACAATTTGAGAAAGAATTAGATATTATAATTTCTAATGCCGTTAGAGAAGATGTAGGAGGTGGAGATTATAGTTCGCTAGCTTGTATTCCAGAAAGTGCTCAAGGCAAAGCTAAATTATTGGTTAAGGAAGCTGGTATAATTGCAGGTGTTGAATTTGCCAAGAGAATTTTTAAATATGTTGATATTAATTTACAAGTTGAAGCATTAATTAATGATGGTGATGAAGTGAAATATGGAGATATTGTTTTTTATGTTTCAGGGAGTTCTTTATCCATTTTAAAAGCGGAGCGATTGGTGTTAAATGCCATGCAGCGAATGAGTGCAATTGCTACAAAAACGAAAAAGTTTGCTACTTTATTAGAAGGTACAAAAACCAAAATTTTAGACACTAGAAAAACAACTCCTGGTATTAGAGCTATTGAAAAATGGGCAGTTAAAATTGGAGGTGGAGAAAATCATAGATTTGCTTTGTATGATATGATTATGTTGAAAGATAATCATATAGATTTTGCAGGAGGAATTACCCAAGCTATAGCAAAAACTAAAAAATATTTAGATGTAAATTATCTCGATTTAAAAATTATTGTTGAAGCTAGAAGTTTGAATGAAATTAAAGAAATTTTTAAATCTGAGGGCATTCATAGAATTTTAATAGATAACTTTAATTATGATGATACTCGTAAAGCAGTAGCATTAATTGGTGATAAATGTCAAACAGAATCTTCGGGAAATATTACTTTAGAAACTGCTAGAAAATATGCCGAATGTGGTGTGGATTATATTTCATCGGGAGCTTTAACACATTCAGTTTATAATTTGGATTTAAGCTTAAAAGCTGTTTGAAATTAAGTTAAAAGATACTAAAAGAAAAAGATAGTAAAACCTTTGAAATTTGGGAGCTATGAAGCTTTGAAACTTTACATAAAAATGACAAAAGAAATCGAAGATAAATTAGATGAAATTCCAATTATTAATTGGATAATACGCTTGGTCAAAAGAATTAAAATTCCTGGTTTATTAGGCATGTCTTTGTATGACGTTATTGAAATGTATTTTATTGGAATTGTAAAAGGAGCTTTAACCTCACGTGCAGGTGGAATAGCTTTTAGTTTCTTTATGGCATTATTTCCTTTTATTTTATTTATTCTAACATTAATTCCATACGTTCCAATTGAAGGATTTCAGGAGAATTTTTTAGTAATGATTGAACAATTATTACCTCCAAATACAGCTGAAACAGTTCATGATGTTATTGAAGATATTGCAAATAACAGATATAGCGGTTTACTTTCATTTGGTTTTATTGCATCTATTTTTCTAATGACCAATGGTGTAAATGCTATTTTAGGTGGATTTGAATATTCTTACCATGTAACAGAAATGCGAAGTATATTGAGACAATATTTTATTTCTATGGCAATGGCAATACTACTATCTTTTATATTGGTTTTTACTGTGGCAATTATTCTTTACTTTGAAATTGGAATTAATAATTTAAAAGCAGCTGGCTGGTTAGCCGATGAGGTTTTTTGGATTGAAAAAGGGCAATTTTTATTTTTTGTTTTACTCATATTTATTTCGGTTTCTTTTATGTATAAATACGGGACAAAAGAAGTAAAGCATTATTCATTTTTCACGCCAGGTTCCATTTTAACCACTGTTTTAACCATATTAATGTTTAAATTGTTTGCAGTTTATGTGTTAAAATTTGCAACCTATAATAAGTTATATGGGTCTATAGGAACACTGTTGGTTTTAATGTTATTTGTTTGGATTAACTCCATCATTTTATTATTAGGATTTGAGCTGAATGCAAGTATAAATTATCTTAAAAAAAGACAATTTAAAAAACACGATTAATAAAATAACGGTATGAAAATAATTGCAATGATACCTGCTCGTTTTGAAGCAAGCCGATTTCCAGGAAAGTTAATGAAAGATTTAGCAGGGAAATCTGTAATTGTTAGAACTTATGAAGCTACAAAGTCTTCAAATTTATTTGATGAAGTTTATGTTGTTACGGATAGTGTTATTATTTTTAATGAAATTAAAGCGAATGGTGGTGAAGTATTAATGAGTAAAAATGAACACGAATCGGGGAGTGATAGAATTGCTGAAGCTGTTGAAAATTTAGAGGTAGATATTGTTGTAAATGTGCAAGGAGATGAGCCTTTTACACAAACAGAACCTTTGAAAAAGTTGTTAGAAGTATTTAAATCGGATGTTAATAAACAAATTGATATTGCTTCTTTAATGTTAAAAATTGAAGAAGATGAAGAAATTAACAATCCTAATAATGTAAAAGTAGTAACTGATGAACAGAATTTCGCCATGTATTTTTCACGTTCACCAATTCCTTATCCTAGAGAAAAATCAACCGCTGTTTATTATAAACATATAGGGATTTATGCTTTTAGAAAAGAATCACTTTTAAAATTCACTAGATTACCTATCAATAATTTGGAAGCTACTGAAAAATTAGAAAACCTTCGTTTTTTAGCAAATGGTATGAAAGTGAAAATGGTAGAGACAAATCAAATTGCCATTGGTATTGATACACCTGAAGACTTAGAAAAAGCCAATGCAATTTTTAAAAACAATTAATAAATGAGTATTTCTCCTGAAACAATTTTTAGTATTTTAGTAGGAATAGGGCTTGCAGCATCTGTTGGTTTTAGAATCTTTGTTCCATTATTTGCTTTAAGTTTGGCTTCCTATTTTAATGTAATTCCATTAAATGAAAGTTGGCAATGGATTGGGAGTTCATCTGCAATAGTCATTTTAGGAGTTGCCACACTAGTTGAAATATTTGCATATTTCATCCCATTTCTTGATAATTTATTAGATACAATTGCAATTCCTTTAGCAGCTTTTGCAGGTACAGCAGTTATGGTTGCTACAGTAAGTGATTTAGATCCAACTTTTACTTGGGCATTAGCTATTATTGCTGGAGGAGGAACAGCTGCAGCAATAAAAGGTTCAACAAGTACAACGCGTTTGGCTTCAACAAGCACAACTGCTGGTATTGCCAACCCAATAATTTCAACAGTTGAGACAGGAACTTCAATTGTAATGGCTGTTTTAGCTATTTTCATTCCTATTATAGCAATAATTTTAATATTAATTATATTTTGGATTCTATTTAAAGTTTTTAAATTATTTAAACGAAAAAAATTAAATAAATGAGTTATATCAATAAGCAACCAAAAGATTTTATAAAATCGTTACAAATTATTCATTTTGTATTGTTAATGGTTATAATTGTATTTGCAGCGTATGTTTCAATACAATTAAATGAACAATTAACATTCTCTTATTCCAATGATAAAGCTTTTCTTTACATCGCTATTACAATCTCTTTTGTAGGGAATTTGATGAGTAAAAGTTTATTTATTAAACTAATTAAAAAAATACCTAAAGATGCCGATTTACTTGAAAAAGCTTCAAAATATAGCACTGCACATATTTTTAGATTAGCAATGTTAGAATTTCCTGCATTAATGTGTATTATTTTTGTAATGCAATCTAACAATAGCTTTTATTTTATTCTTGTTGGATTATTGTTAATAATAATGTTGGCTATTTTACCTACTAAAAACAAATTTATAAATGATGTTCCATTAACATCTAATGAAAAATCAATATTAGAAAAACTTTAATTAGTTTTTTAATTTTCGGATATTTGCAAACTAATTAGAAAAAATGGCACAAAAACCAAGCATACCAAAAGGAACTCGTGATTTTTCACCAACTGAAGTGACAAAACGGAATTATATTTTTTCAACCATAAAACAAGTGTTTGAATTATATGGATTTCAACCTATTGAAACTCCTAGTTTTGAAAATTCTTCAACTTTAATGGGGAAATATGGAGAAGAAGGTGATCGACTTATTTTTAAAATATTGAATAGTGGAGATTATTTAAATAAAGTTGATGACACTTTGCTAGCTTCAAAAGATAGTTTGAAAATTACTTCAAAAATTTCAGAGAAAGCATTGCGTTATGACTTAACAGTACCTTTTGCACGCTATGTTGTACAACACCAAAATGAGATAGAATTTCCTTTTAAGCGTTATCAAATGCAACCGGTTTGGCGTGCAGATAGACCTCAAAAAGGGCGTTTTAGAGAGTTTTTTCAATGTGATGCAGATGTTGTAGGAAGTAAAGGTTTATGGCAAGAAGTTGAATTTGTTCAGTTATACGATGCAGTTTTTAGTAAGTTAAAATTAACAGGCACGACTATAAAATTGAACAATAGAAAAATATTGGCTGGTATTGCTGAAATTATTGGTGCTAAAGATAAGTTGATAGATTTTACAGTAGCATTAGATAAGCTAGATAAAATTGGTGCTGATGGTGTAACTAAAGAAATGCTTTCAAAAGGAATTTCAGAAGAAGCTATTGAAAAAGTACAACCGTTATTTAATTTTAATGGAAGTAATCAGGAAAAATTAGTTCAGCTTCAAGAATTATTAGCAGCTTCAGAAGAAGGAACTCAAGGTGTTAAAGATTTAATGTTTGTTGTAGACACTATCGAATCATTAGGATTACAATCAGCTAAATTAGATTTGGATGTAACTTTGGCACGTGGTTTAAATTATTATACCGGTGCAATTTATGAAGTTTCAGCACCAGAAGGTGTTCATATGGGATCTATTGGCGGTGGAGGTAGATATGACGATTTAACAGGAATATTTGGACTAAAGGATGTGAGTGGTGTTGGTATTTCGTTTGGTTTAGATCGTATTTATTTGGTATTGGAAGAATTAAATTTATTTGATGAAGTTGAATTACCAAAACCAAAGGTGTTATTTATAAACTTTGGAGAAACTGAAGCGACTTATTGCATGAAAGCTTTGGTTGAATTACGTAAAAACAATATAAAATCAGAATTGTACCCAGATAGTGCTAAAATGAAAAAACAACTAAATTATGCCAATAAGAGAGAAATTCCTTATGTGATAATTGTTGGTTTAGATGAAATTAAAAATAATAATTATACATTGAAAAATATGCAAACAGGTGATCAGCATTTATGTAATTTAGAAGAATTACTTAAAATCACTGTATAACTTTGAAACAAAGTTGTAAATTTGCAGGCTAAATTAGTGAAAATGTTTGAAGGTAAAAACGGAATGAAAAACACAATAGATGAAATAGGAGATGATCACGCAGCAGCATCTGCTAAAACACCTTTAAGAGCTGATGCTTTTGATATTTCTGATCAAGAGAAAAGAAATCGTATTGAAGCAAGCGTTAGAGATATTCTAGAAACATTGGGAATGGATTTAGAAGATGATAGCATAAAAGGAACACCAAGAAGAGTTGCAAAAGCATACGTGAATGAAATTTTTAGCGGTTTAAACCCTGCTAATAAGCCAAAATTATCAACGTTTGATAATAATTATAAATATGGTGAAATGTTGGTAGAAAAGAACATTACAGTTTATTCTACTTGTGAGCATCATTTATTACCAATTGTAGGTAGAGCTCATGTTGCGTATATTTCAAATGGAAATGTAATAGGTCTTTCTAAAATGAACAGAATTGTAGATTATTTTGCAAAGCGACCACAAGTTCAAGAGCGTTTAACTATGCAAGTGGTACAAGCTTTACAAGAAGCAATGGGTACCGATGATGTTGCTTGTGTAATTGATGCGAAGCATTTATGTGTAAATTCTAGAGGCGTTCGTGATATTGTAAGTAGTACGGTAACTTCTGAATTTGGAGGGAAATTTAAAGATAAAGAAGTTCGTAGAGAATTTTTAGATTATATTAAAATGGATACGGATTTTGATAAAATTCAATAATCATTTAATTTAAAACATAAAAAAAGCACCTTAAAGGTGCTTTTTTTATGCCTAAAAATTTCAAGAGTTATTCTTTTTCAATTAATTTTTTGGATAATGTAAATCCAATAAATAATCCAAGACCTGCCATTAAAAAGATAGAACCTGTGTAACCAACTTCTTCTCCAATTGCGGTATAAGCTTCTAATATTGCTCCACTAAAAACTCCAGCACCTATACCCATAAGTAATACAGCTATATTTAGAATTAAAATTTTCCAAATTGGTACAGATGATTTTTTTTGAGCAGCCTTAGCGCTAAAAAAGATACTGGCATCAGCTCCTTTTTCAATTAATGCTAAGCGTTCTTTGTTTCTTGTGGAATAGTGTAAATAAAAAATTCCAAAAATGATAATAAATAATGATACAAATACAAATGCTACTTCCATAATATATAATTTTAGTTTTTAATGTGTTTCATTAGGTATGACGATAATTGTTTTCATTCGGTTACAAAAAAGAGTATTTAAATTTAATTGTATTAAATTGTAACCACGTTAGTTTAATTGTCGTCATATATTCAAATGAACACCAAACCAGACGAGTACTATATAGAACAAACCTTAAATGGTAATGTAAATGCTTTTGCTTTTTTAGTAGAAAAGTATAAGCATATGGTATATACACTTGCTATAAGAATTGTTAAAAATAAAGAAGAAGCAGAGGAAGTAGCACAGGATTCCTTTGTAAAAGCTTTTAAAAATTTAGAAAAATTTAAAGGTGAATCAAAATTTTCAACTTGGCTTTATAAAATAGCCTATTATGGAAGTTTAGATGTTCTAAAGAAAAATAAAAGGTTTGTTAATTCTGAAAATATTGATGATTTTAATGAAGGTGATTTAGGAAATATGCAAGATGCTTTAGAATATTTGCATGAAAAAGAAAGAAAAAAAGTAATTAATGATGCACTTTTAAAATTAAATGAAGATGAACGTATTATTTTAACATTGTATTATTTTGAAGATTTACCAGTAAAGGAAATTTCAAAAGTTGTAAATTTATCAGAAGATAACATTAAAACAAAGTTATTTAGATCTCGAAAAAAATTAACAACAATTTTAAAACATGTTATAGAACCAAGAACCGTAGATTTAAGATGAAACCAATTAAAAACATAGAAGAAATCACAAAATATATTATTAAGGAAGCACAAATTGAATCGCCTTCTGAAGATTTTCTAGATAAAGTAATGAATTCTGTAAAATTAGAAAGCAAACTTTCTTTAACAAAAGTGTATCAACCGTTAATATCAAAATCAGCTTGGTTATTGATGATTACTGTATTTTTTGGGTTGAGTATTTTTATGTTTGCAGGAAATTCTGAAAATTCATATGTTTTATCAAAAGTAGGAGTATCATTTTTTGATAAAATAACTTCAATTAAAGTTCTAGAAAATATTTCTTCCATAAATGTCTTTAAGAATATTCATTTTTCAAGCACTTTCACATACAGTTTTATATTCTTTTCTATTTTAGTTATGTTGCAATTGTATTTTATTAAAAATTATTTCAACAAGCAAAATAGTATTTAAATTTATTTGTAATTTATTTTAATTTGGTGCTAAAGTAGTGAATGGATAATATGGAATATTTCGTAAAACCCAATAAATAATAATAATAACTAAGATTATTATGGGCGTTTTTGGATGATATATATAGTTGTAAATATTCTTTTTAAAATAGATGTTTATTAGAGAGATAGTTCCGTGATATGCTAAAACGAACATTCCCATAAAATACAATACGTTTTGTTGAAGAACTCCAAATAAATTAAATTGTAATAATTGATGCGTTGCGCGCTGACTCCCGCAACCAGGACAATAAATGCCAGTAGTTACATACAAAGGGCATTTTGGAAAAAAATTTACGTCACTTGGATTTACAAAAAAAAATAAGATTACTACACCTATTCCAAGTATAAGAAATCCTATATTTTTTATAGTTATGAAGTTCAATTAGTAGTTATTATTTAAACCCAAGATTGCAGCTCCACCTAATGCGAAAATAAAAATAACATATAAAAGAATAACAGCAATTCCTGAAAATAATCCCCATTTCATCCATTTTTTAGCATTTTCAGAAGCTTCTTGCGCTCCTTGATAATCTCCTGAAGAAAATTTAGTATTTACCTGACTGGCAAATACAATACCAGCTATTCCAAAAGGTAAACAGCAGAAAATAGTTACTAAAATAGATTCAACAAGGTAGTTTTTTGGTTGATTTTGATCCATCTTTTTCTTTTTAAATTTATAATAAAAATTGTTTTAAACGAAAATACAAAAATATTATATTGAATTTTATATAAAATTTGAATTAATTCTGCTATCTAAAGGTATTGTTTCAATTAAAATCAATGTAACTTTTAGATGTTTTCAATTTTAGGTTTGTTTCAGCATACAGATTGATTGTTTTTTGGAGTATATTGTGTTTGGTTTTTTTTGCTAAATTTGTGAAATGATTTTTAAAAATTTGAAACACATTTTTTGTGTATTGCTTACTGTATTTACTATAAATACAGTTCAAAGTCAAGAGATAGTTGATTCCCTAAAAAAAGAAACTACTTGGAATCTTTTAAAGGAGGATGGAAAATCTATTTTTGGAGGTGTAAAACACGCTTATTCAGCACCGTTTAAGTGGAAAAAAGATGACTGGCTTACTTTTGGAGGAATAGCTCTAGGTACTACACTACTTTATATTTATGATGAAGAGACCAATCATTATTTTGTAAATCAAAATGAAGGAGCTCCTCAGATGCTAAAAGAAATTGGATGGTATTATGGAAGTCCGCAAAACTTTTTTATGATTTCCACTGGAATATATGGTTATGGTTTATTAGCTAAAAATGATAAATTTAGGCACACGGGCGTTTTAATTTTATCATCTGCTGTTGCTACGGGTTTTATACAAACAATATTAAAAAATGGAGTTGGAAGAGCGAGACCTTCCACTGGGTTTGGGAAAGATAGTTTTGACCCTTTTAGTAAGGAATCGTTTTATCATTCGTTTCCGTCTGGTCATGCAATATTATCATTTACAGCTTCTCATGCAATAGCAAAGCAATTTGATAATATATGGATAAAAGGGGGGATATATGGAGTTGGTTTAATTGCTCCTATTTCAAGATTGTGGATTGATGCTCATTGGTTATCAGATGTTGTTTTAGGAATGGTATTAAGTGTTGTGGTTGTCGATAGCGTTGATAACTTTTTAAAAGGTAAACAAACGAGTAGGAGAGAACCAAAAATAACATGGAATTTTAGAGCTGGAATAGACAGTATAGGTTTGGTTGGTACTTTTTAAGAATACTTTAATTTGTGGTTTAGATTAAAAAAAATCAAACTGAATTATTTTATGTCTTCTTTAAGTTTTCTATTTTAAAAATTAGAAATAGCAATTTATCAAAACAAAGTGAATAATACTATATTGAATCTTTAATAAGGTTAAAAATAAAATGAATTTCTCCTGCAATTTGTTTATTTGTTTCTAAATATTTTTCAGTTTGACGCAACGTATTATCATACGCTTTTGGATCATTAAAAGGTAAATGAAAGCGTTCGATAGCATCAGCTATAAAAGGGCAATTCTCATCGGCACTAGAGCAAGTTGTAATGGCAATAAATGGTTTTTTATTATGCTCACTATCATATAGTTTAGAAAATCCAATAATAGGATTTATACAATTTTTATAATCAATTGAATACACTGGATTTTGATGTGAAAAATCTAATATTTGAAAGTTAAAACCAACTTCTTGCAATGTGTTTACCGTATTTCTATAAAAAGCAGTAGCCATAGTACCTCCTGAAAAATTAAAAACTTCAGAAAATTTAAAATAGTAAGTTGCATAACTGCTCCATACTTGTGCTAATTGGCTTCTTCTACTATTATGTGTGCAAATATAGTTGAGGTTAACACGTTTATTTTCTTTCAGTTCATTTGCAATAAATAATGCAATAGATTGAAGTAATTTCATTCTATTTGCATCAATTTTTAAATCAGTTAGAGCAGCTTTAAAAAATTGCTCAGTATTTGTTGAAACAGTTTGTGCCATCATTTTCTTTTTCTACAAAAATATTGTTTTAACTTTGCTTAGTTATTTCTGTAAAATTAATTTAAAGTTAAGAATTAAACTAATTTAAGTTTTTTAAAGGAATACAATTTTAAAAATGATAAGATTAAAAATAAAACAATCTGATATAAATGGAATTTAAAGTAGGGGATACCGTTGCAGTACTTGATGATGTAATTAAAGGGAAAGTTATTGGGGTTTATGCTCATAAAATTGTAATTGAATCAGAAGACGGATTTTCTTTTGATTTTTTACCTAAAGAGTTGGTAGTTATTAGAGAAAGCCAAAGAGAACTTTCAAAATTTAGTGATATTTCTAACGAAAGTTTGTTAGAAAAAATAAACCTTTCAAGTGGAAAAAAGAATGCTCCTAAATTTAAAACAGCTAATTTAAATGATAAACTTCCGCCAATGGAAGTAGATTTACATATTCATAATTTAGCATCTTCAACTAGAGGAATGGATAATTATGATATGTTAAATATACAAATGAATGAAGCTAAACATAAATTAGAATTTGCAATAAAAAATAGAATTCCAAAAATTGTTTTTATTCACGGAGTTGGTCAAGGTGTTTTAAAATCGGAACTCGAGTATTTGTTTAAAAATTATAACGTTAAATCTTATGAAGCTTCATTTCAAAAGTATGGATTAGGAGCTACAGAAGTTTATATTTATCAGAATTCTAAAGGTTAACAGTAAGTATTCCAAAATCAAAACTTTGAAATAAAATACGCTCGTCAGCATCATTAAATAATAAATCTGATATTGTGATGGTATAGGTGTAACCAGTTACCACTTCATTTGTTATAACCTTGGCAGTTGCAATATTAATTGTACCACTTTCAGCGATTAATTCCTTTAAAATTTTAGGAGTTGATGGAGGAATAGACTGGCAGAAATAATTTGTTCCAATTCCATCTTCAAAAATTCTGTAAACTACACTTAAAGTTGTAGAAATGGCAACGGTTTTATCTCCTTCAGTAGTACCTATATTTGTTGGTGTTAATGTTAAAATGATGACTTCAGTACTTGTATCATTTTTTTTGTAAATAACATATTCTCCACAGCTTTCAACATCAGTAGTAAACTCAAACGATGGCACATCAAAATCACCATCACTGCATGAGAATAATGAAATTGTAATAATAAGTGTAATTAATTTCTTCATTTATATAAAATTTTCAAGACAAAAATAAGAGTTTTAAGTAATTCAACGTTAAATGAAACCAACTATTTTAATTACTTTTGTTTTTGATGAAAAATATATATTTAGATAACGCAGCAACAACACCTATTTTACCCGAAGTAATTGATGTAATTACAAAAACGATGACTGATTTTTATGGGAATCCATCTTCAACACATCAAATTGGTAGAAAGTCAAAATCTTTGGTTGAAACTGCTCGAAAAAATATTGCAAAACAATTTAATGCAGCATCAAATGAAATTATTTTTACAGCTGGAGCAAGTGAAGCCGATAATTTGATTTTAAGAAATGCAGTTACTAATTTGGGAGTAACTACTATTATTTCTTCTAAAATAGAACATCACGCAATTATACATACCATAGATAATCTTGTTAAGGAATTTAGTGTGAATGTTTGTTGGGTAGATTTAGATGAAAGAGGAGGTATAAATTATACACATTTAGAAGAATTACTTCAACTTACTGAAGGTAAGAAATTAGTGAGTTTAATGTATGTTAATAATGAAATCGGTAATCTATTAGATCTAAAAAAGGTGTCAGATTTATGTATTGCAAATAATGCTTTATTTCATTCGGATGCTGTGCAAGGAATAGGTCATTTTAAAATTGATATTAAAGAAACTCCTATAGATTTTTTTGTGTGTAGTGCACATAAGTTTCACGGACCAAAAGGTGTAGGATTTGCATATATAAAAAAAGGGTTTGGTATTCATCCAATTTTACATGGTGGTGAACAGGAGCGAGGAGCCAGAGCGGGAACTGAAAACATTCATAGTATTTTAGGAATGGAAAAAGCGTTGGAAATAGCCTGTGCTAATCTAAAAGAAGAAACTACCTATATTCAAAAAATAAAAAGTTATTTTATTTCCGAATTGAAAAATAATTTTGAAGGAATAGAGTTCAATGGGTATTCTGAAAGTGAAACAAAAAGTAGTTACATAATTTTAAACGTTAGATTTCCAAAAGAATATGCAATGCTTCTTTTTAATTTGGATTTAAAAGGAATTGCTGTTTCAGGAGGAAGTGCTTGTCAAAGTGGAAGCAATAAAGGATCACATGTGTTGAATGCTTTATTAAATGAAAAAGATGCAATTAAAACTTCTATACGGTTTTCATTTAGTAAATTAAATACGATTAATGAGATTGATTATACAATAACTACATTAAAAAATTTAATAAATTAATGCTAAACTATCCTCTAAAATTCACGCCTATATTGAAAGAAAAAATTTGGGGAGGAACTAAATTAATAACTCAATTCAATAAAAAATCGACTTTAAATAATATTGGAGAGAGTTGGGAAATTTCAGATGTTGAAGAGAGTATTTCAATTGTTTGTAATGGTAATTTAAAGGGTTTATCTTTAAGAAAAATATTAACTAAGTATAAATCAGACTTATTAGGAAAAAACAATTATGTTAACTTCGGAAATAAATTTCCTTTGTTAATTAAGTTTATAGATGCTAAACAAGATTTATCTGTTCAGGTTCACCCAGATAGTGAACTATCAAAAACACGCCACAATTCATTTGGAAAAATGGAAATGTGGTATGTTATGCAGGCCGAAGAAAATGCAAGATTGATTTTAGGATTTAAGGAAAGAATAACCTTAAAACAATATGTATCTCTTTTAGGTGAGAATAATATTTTATCAGCCTTAAACGATGTTTACGTTAAAACAGGAGATGCGTTTTTTATTGAAACAGGAACTGTTCATGCTATTGGGGCAGGTGTGGTTTTAGCTGAAATTCAACAAACATCAGATGTTACTTATAGAATTTACGATTTTGATAGAGTTGATGAGCAAGGGAATTCAAGAGAATTACATACAGAATTAGCTGTTGATGCTATAAATTTTAGTAATAAAATTGATGCTGAAAGAAGTTATAACAAAGAGGTTAATGTTTTAAATGAAGTTGTAAAATGTGAATATTTTAAAACCAACTTTATACCAATTGTTGGTAAAAAAGAAATTGACTATTCACAAACTGATTCATTTGTAATTTTTATGTGTGTTGAAGGTAGTGCAGAAATTTCTATTTTTAATAATTCTGAAATTATTGAATTTGGAGAAACACTATTAATTCCAGCGATTGCTAAAAAAGTAATTATAATATCTGAAAATTGTAAATTGTTAGAAGTTACCGTTTAAAAAATATTCACTTCAATATCTAAATCAATTTTAAATATCTCTTTTACTTTTTGCTGAATATTTTTAGCTAAGCTGTATATTTCTTGTCCGGTTGCGTTATTATAATTTACTAAAACCAATGCTTGTTTTGTATGAACACCAGCATCACCAAAACGTTTTCCTTTAAAACCACATTGCTCAATTAGCCAACCAGCTGGTATTTTTACTTCATTTTCTGAAACAATATAATGTGGAATTTCTGGATATTTTTTTTGTATGATTTCAAAAGAATTTTGGTTAATTACCGGATTTTTAAAAAAACTTCCGCTATTCCCAATTTCTTCAGGATTAGGGAGTTTGCTTTCTCTAATTGCAACTACAGCATCTGAAATATTTTTAATTGTAGGATTTTCCATATTTTCTAATAAAGAACTTATTGCTCCGTATGAGATATTGATTTTATGGTGGTTTTTTGTAAGTTTAAAAGTAACATTTATAATAATGTATTTATCTTTTAATTCCTTTTTGAAAACTGAATTCCGATATCCAAAATCGCAATCTTCAAGTTTAAATACTTTGATTTTTCCAGTTTCAATCTCAAGAGCTTCTAATTGGTGAAATGTATCTTTAATTTCTACTCCGTAAGCTCCAATATTTTGAATAGGTGAAGTCCCAACATTTCCAGGTATTAACGATAAGTTTTCTAAACCCCCATAATTTTGAGAAATACACCAAACTACAAAATCATGCCAATTTTCACCAGCTTCAGCAGTAACAAAAACAACTTCATTATCTGTATCATTTACAATAGTACCTTTTAAATTTAAGTGAAGCACTAATTTTTCAATATCAGCAGTTAACAGCATATTGCTACCGCCTCCTAAAAGAAAAACATCCTTTTCAATAGTGATAACTTCTTTTAACTCTTTTAATGAATTTATTGATACAAAACGTTTGGCATTTGCTTGAATACCAAACGTGTTGTATTTTTTTAATGATATGTTTTGTTGAATTTTCAATTACTTTTTGTTATAAGTTGAAAGTGCAACTTTTAAGATGTTAACTGATGAAATTAAGTCTTCTTTTTTCAAAACATACGCAATTCTTATTTGTTTAGTCCCAAACCCTTTTGTTGAATAGAAACCTGCAGCAGGAGCAACCATAACAGTTTGATT
>NZ_CALAEQ010000105.1 GCF_937891065.1 uncultured Lutibacter sp.
TCAGAAAACCATAGGTTATTTTTCCGTCTGTCATCAATGTTTCGGTAACTTTTAACTTCAAAGTTTTTAGTAAAAATATAATCTATTCTTTGTTCAAGTGTACTTTTTGTATCAAATCCATTAAATGTCCCAACTGGACCATATACTGGATAATTCAATGAGTCATAACTATCTTCAAATTCTTCTTTGAGAATCTCAATGGGAGCATCTGAAGGTGAGCTATTAAAATCTCCTAAAATTATAACACTTTTATCTGTAAGTTGTTTCTTTCTAATAGTTTCCAATAGTAATTTCGCTGATTGAACCCGGGCAACTTTACCTCTATGGTCAAAATGACAATTTAATATATGCACAGTTTCTTTAGTAATTTTATTTCTAAAAACACCATATACAACAATTCTGTAAAAATCAGCATCCCAACCCTTTGATACTTTTTCTGGTGTTTCTGATAACCAAAAAATTTCCTTGCTTAATAATTCAAATTTAGAAATATTATAGAATAATGGGATTCCTTCACTTTCCGTATTCTTACCATCCCGTCCATGTCCAATATAATTGTAAAAATTCAAATTTTCTTCAAGAAATTTTGATTGGTTAGGCATAGCTTCTTGAATACCTAAAAAGTCAGGTTGATAGTGCTTAATCAAATCTACTACTTCCTTTTTTCTTAATCCCCACTGATTTTCTTCATCATGAGAGCTATCATATCTTATGTTAAATGTCATGATTGAGGTTTGTCCTTGTATTATCGAAGAACTTAATAGTACCACCAAGGTTAAAATGTATTTGTATTCTCTCATTTTTTGTTCATTACTTCTAACAACATTAATAAGATGTCGTTTCAATACAGTTATTTTTTGTTGTATGCTCGTTTATTTGATTTCTATTTTTTCAGATTTCTAATTGTGTTCGATAGTATCCCTCAATGTAGGTATATACCACACATTTTTTTGCAAATCTACACCTCCATCCATTTCCTCTTGTACAACTCGGTCAATTATATAAACTCCTTTTTGAGCCATTTCATTAAAGTTATATATTCCATTCTTAGGAAAATTAATCCTAGTTCTATGAATATTAAATTTTTCTGAAAATTTTCTTCCAAATGCTGTTTCGATTCCTTCTTTACCTATCATAAATCCTAAAAGTCCTCCCCAGGTAGCAGTAGGATTATCAGAATCCCAACCAGACAAAGATCCAATTTTAATCGTCTCTTTAAGATTACCTTCTCCGTATAACAAGCTAATGATACTAGAGCCAAAATTTATTCCTGCGGCAAAACAACCGTTACAATAGCTCTTTTTTGAAGTTATATCGTAACCATCTGCTTGCTCTACCTGATATTTCTGGTAAAGTGCATCTCTTGTTTGTTCCCAAGGAATATTTAAGGCATACTTCTCTTTAACAAAATCAAACATTTTTGCTGCATAGGAATCATTTGGTAATCTTTTACGCGCCTGATTTGCCATCCAAATAGTTTTGTCCTTTATAGGTAACTCCTCATCAACATAAGAAGCTAATGAATACATAACTACATAAAATTCTGAAATCCATTCTGCGTTAAATCTAGCTGTTGTTTGTATTGGTAATTTTGCCATCTTCAAAGCCACATCAGGTCTAGCTGGTGCAAAAAAACCAAATATTTCTGTTGTTAACTGCGCATCAATCATTTCGTAGTAATTGTTATAAATAGAATCTGTTGTATATTTTGGGTCACTCGTATCTGGAGGAGCATAGCCCTCTATCATTAAATCCAACGCCTTTTGATTAGATACCCATAAAAAGTTTTCTTCTTCTTGCTTCATATGTTTCAACCAACCGGCTCTAATTTCCGTCCCAGTTAAAACACTTGTTTTATTTGTATACAATAAATGCTGGTACATAAACTCAACATCTGTATCATCATCACTACCCCAAATACTATCTTGATCTACAAATACAAAATCAATATTTTTAGATAAATTACTTGGAACGCCTTCTCCCCAAATACTAGGTTGATCAGGTTTCCCCCAATCATTTCTGGTATAAAAGGCTCCCGTTTTAATTTCACCAATGTTCCCAATTTTATCCATTTCAGTAACCAAACCAGTCCAGTTTGCTATACACTGTCCTAACCAAAACCCATATAACTTATCCAAATACAATGAACGTGAAATAATTTTATCGGTAGTTTTTGGAATATAGTTTTTGTAAACTAAATTTTTATCTACCAATTGATTGTTAATTACTGATTGGGTCTCTTTTTTCACCTCTTTGCAAGAAAAAAAACTTAAAAAGACAACACTTAAAAACACAAACATTTTATACTTTTTAGATAATTTCATATTACTAGTTTAATTATTTACGAGTTCAAATTTTCCCCAAACCCTTATTTTCATTTTATTATTCCAATTCACTTTTATATGGAATAGAAGCTTGAGCTCCTAGCCTACTTACTCCAATTGCAGAAGCTGAATTCGCAAATAAAATAGCTTCTTTCCAATTTTCACCTTCAGACAAAGCAACTGCAATTGCTCCGTTAAAAATATCTCCTGCTGCAGTTGTATCTACCACCGCTACTTTTTTTGGAGCAACCATGAACTCTTCCTCTTTATTTTTAAAAAATGAACCTTTTTCACCTAAAGTAATAATAACATTTTCAACTCCTTTATTCAATAAAATTGTAGCAGCTATTGAAGCAGAAAATTCATCGACAACCTTAATTCCTGTGAGCAATTCAGTTTCTGTCTCGTTTGGGGTAATTAAAAATATTTTTGAATACAACGATTCTTCAATTTGCTGTGCTGGTGCAGGATTTAAAATAACTCTCTTCTTTAAAGAAAATGATTTATTTATAACATATTTTACAGTTTCTAGTGAGATTTCTAACTGAACTAAAACTATAGAAGATTTTTCAATTGCAGATAATGCGGTATCAATATTTTTAGGTGTAAGGTGATTGTTTGCACCTGGGGCAACAACAATAGAATTTTGACCTTTTTCATTGATCACAATAGATGCTACTCCAGTTGGAAAATCTTTATCCTTAAAAACAAATTCGGTATTAATAGTGTCTTTTAAAAAGCCCTTAATTGCTTCATTACCAAAACCATCATCTCCAACTCGAGCAATAAAATAAACGTCTCCCCCTAATCTTGCAGCTGCGACAGCTTGATTGGCTCCTTTTCCACCAGCAAAAGTGGCAAACTTTCCGCCTAAAACCGTTTCACCAGGTTGAGGGAATTTAGGGGTTTGAAAAACCAAATCGGTATTTGAACTTCCAACTACTGCTATTATTTCTTTCATAATTTATTTTATTCTAGCATAAATAATTAACACCAATCCAACAATAAAAAAAGCGAACATTAGGTTTATATACTTCTTAGTTTTTGAAGATGCTTCTGCAAATTCTTTCCATACAAAAACACCCCAAATAGCCGCAACCATTGTCGCTCCTTGACCTAAACCATAAGATATTGCAAATCCAGCTTGTTCTGATGCTATTAAACTTAGAGACATTCCTATTGCCCAAATTATTCCTCCTAACCAACCTATGCTATGCAATTTTAAATTTCCTTTTGAAAAATACTCCTTATATGCAACTGGCTTTCCTGAGAATGGTTTTGCCATTACAATTGAATTCCATAAAAAATTAGAAACCAAAATTCCAATAGAAAAAACAAAGAATGCTCCGTAAGGTGTTAATTTACCTACCTCAGGCGTTGAAAAATTTGGTGACATAGAATCGGCAACAAAACGATAAAAGAACCCCATTAAAACTCCAGCAGCTAATGATAATACAATCCCTTTAGTTGAAACTTTTGAAGCTACTTTTGAAATACTTCTATAAACTTTAGCATCTAAAATTATGGCAACTGTAACCAAAAGAACTCCAATAAACAACATGTAAGGATCGCCTAGCGGATATTTTAAATAATTTACGACTACACCAATTACTAGTGCTAATCCAATACCTATTGGAAATGCTACTGCCATTCCTGCAATATCAATGGCTGCAACCAATAAAATATTTGCTAAGTTGAAAACTACTCCTCCAATAAAAGCCGCTAATAAAACGCTTTGTTTTGCTTGTAATAAATCTTCAGTAAAAGATCTTCCTTCTTCTCCAAAGCTACCCAATGTAAAACCTAAAATTAAAGAGCTTAGAACAATTCCAATGACATAATCCCAATAAAAAAGTTGAAAAGGCCAAGTCTTTGTTGCTAATTTTTGGGTATTTGCCCAAGAGCCCCAACACAACATAGTTACAAAAAGTAATACTACTGCTACTGCAAAAGATTCAATAATAATCATTTCTCAAAAATTTAAGTTAATATATTTTAATTTATAAATCATCTAATTACTCTTTATCATTACTCAATGAGAATTTCTATATTTTGATAAGAATTATAATTATCAGTATTAATAGTTAAAATATTATTTTTCAAGTTCCATTTCTCTATATTCAACTCCGAACTATTAATAGAAATTTTATTAATTTTAGTTGTTATACCTTTAACTATAACTTGGTAATTTCTTTCCGTTACAGCGCCATCAAAATCACCAACAACTGGATGTATTACAATGGTAGATCCTCCTTCTTGGTTAAAGTTATAATCAATAGTTGTCCATCTGAATTTTTCGTTTTTATAGTCCAAAGTTTTACCATCATCTTCATACAATTTAAAAGAATTATTAGAGGTTTTTGTAGGTTGATAACATTCTATAATAAGTTTATTTAATGGTTTTTGATCTGTATAATCCATATACTCAACCATAGGAATAATTGCTCCTTCTTTTACAAATAATGGAAATTCGTCAATCGATTTTGAAACTAAAATCTCAATAGGTCCTTGAATTTTCTCTCCTGAAAAGTAATCATACCATAATCCTTTAGGAATCCATACCTTTTTTAAGGCTATTCCCTCCATTCCTTTACCATCACTAGCTGCATCTGTAATTGGAGCAAAAAGCATTGAAGAGCCGTACATGTATTGCTCATTGCTATATTCAAAAGATTCTGGACTCTTTGGATAATCAAAATACATGCCATAACACATAATCAATCCTTCGTCAAAAGCCTTTCTATTAAGTGAATACGTATAAGGCATTAATTTATACTTCAGCTGCATTGCTTTTCTTGCCGAAGAAAGTACTTTTTCTCCCCAATCCCAAGGTTTTCTATTATGCACTAATCTCCTGTCCCAATCAACACCTCCTGTAGCATGCAATCGATTAAAAGGAGACATAACACCAGATTGAATCCACCTAGCAAATAATTCGCTATTCGCAGCTATTTTATGACCTTCCATATGTCCACCAATATCATGAGACCAATAAACCCCCAAATTTGAACCTTTCACTGTCAATTCAACATTAAACTTTAAACTTTCCCACGAAATATAGCTATCGCCAGAAAACCCAATAGGATATTTATGATTGTCAAAACTACCTGCAACCTGTCTTGTCAATACAATCGCTCTTTTATTTGAATGCTGTTCAGTTAAGCGATAGTACTCTTTTAAATTTTTAATCGAAGGACTACCATCAACCCAATGAAAATCTAAACCTTCATCCATCATTGGTTTTAGAAAAACGTCGAAGAAGGGTTCAACATCATTTGAATTTCCCTCACCATAAAACAAGGCGTTTTTAATGAATTCCCATTTTGATTCTTGGTATTGTTTTTCTGTAGCTACCAATAAAGAATCATAATCCATATTCGCTCTTTCCAAAAATTCCTTCGCTTTTATATCATCTCTTATAACGGCTCCGGGATGATGATTAAAACCAACATGTAGCCCATTTTGATTTGTCCAATCTAAAAAATTGTTCATATCAGGAAATTTAACGGAGTCATAGCGTGTACCAAACCAGCCATCTATATGCCAGTTCATATCTGGAACAATCACATCAATAGGAATTTGTTCTTTCCTGAATCTAGATACAATATCTTTATAACCTTGCGCTGATAGTGGTTGATACCTACTGAACCAATTCCCTAAAGCCCATTTTGGCAATAATGGAATGTTCCCATTTAACTGGGTAAAATCATTTAAGGCTTTCTTATAATTATCCCCATAACAAAATATGAATAATTCTTCCGAATCCCCTTCAACATCATTATGAATTAACTCATTATCAATCACTTTTAATACCGTCCATCCCTGCTTGCTCAATAATCCTTTTGGAATAGCAACCAGTTTTGAAGGTGAATTAATATCGTACTCTTCATATTCAATTTTACCATCAAACTTATCAACAGACCTAATTAAACCACCCAAATTTGCGGCATCTATCTGATGAATGTCAGCTACTATTAGTGAATCGCGTTTTTTAAATTCAATAGATATTTTATCCTTCATCCTACCTTCTCCTTTTTGATAGAAAAGTTGATACTTAGCTGTTGAAATAGTAAGTATGTCACTACTTTGTTTAACATCAAAAACTACATGGTCAAAATTATATTTGTAATTTCCTTTTTTAATAGCACTTGCTCTAACAGCAATCAACCCAGAAGTTAAAACCGTAAATGTATGATTGTCAAATTCAATTTCATTGTTAGTAACGTTATACTCTTCACAGCCAAAAATCATCATGGCTATTGAAAAAAGAAGCAGCATATTTCTCATCATATAAATTCTATTTTTTTTAAATTATCTCTTACTTATGTTGAATTTGTTTAAAAATTCTTTTCAATTTACTCAAGATTGAAGCAATAAAAAAATACTTGTAATTACTTCTTTACTTCTCAAACAATGTTTCCATCTCCTCTAAAGTCTTTCCCTTAGTCTCTGGTATAAATTTCCAAACAAAAAGAATAATAAGAACTATAAACCCAGAAAAAAGAAAATAAGGCAATGCATTGTTCCAAACACCACCTTCCATTTGTAATTTATTCACATCACTTTCTACTATCATTGGAAAAGACTGTGATACAAAATAGTTTGCTAACCATTGACCAGCAACCGCAATTGACATAGCAATACTTCGTACCCTATTTGGAAATATTTCAGATAAAATAACCCAAACTACTGGCCCCATTGACATTGCAAAGGATCCAATAAATATTAATATGCCTATTAAACTTATGATACCTTCAGAAGAAGAAATAGTTGGTAATCCTGCTGAATTTAATTGTGAATAGTCACTAAGATATAGTGTGAAACCCATCATTAGAAATCCAATTAACATTCCAAACCCACCAATTATAAGTAATGGTTTTCTACCCAATTTATCAACAGTAAACATAGCTATAAACGTAAATATTAAGTTTACTGTAGCTAATAAAATTTGTTGTAGTAATATATCTTTTTTTCCAAATCCTAAAGCCTGCTCAAAAATATCAGCTCCATAATACAATACTGCATTTATCCCTGTAAATTGCTGTAATACTGATAAAATTGTCCCAATTATTATAATTGGTAGTAATGATTTTGAAAATATAGATTCTTTTTCACTATTACCTTTTTTTTGAATTGATTTCCGTATTTCAACAAACTCTTTATCAGCCAACTCTTCTCCGTGTATTTTTGTTAACACTGTATAAGCCTCTTTTTCATTTCCTTTCATCATTAACCAACGTGGACTCTTAGGAACCAAAAATAATAGTGATAAAAATAATCCTGCAGGAATTAACTCTGACCAAAACATATATCTCCATCCCGTAGAAATATTTTCGCTTTCAGTCATTCCATTTCCAATAAAATACGTTACTAAAAACACTACAAAAAAGCCAATTACAATTGCTAACTGATAAAATGTTACTAAGTTCCCTCTTTTTGCTGCTGGAGCTATTTCAGCGATATACATTGGAGCATTCATAGAAGCCATACCTATTGCTATTCCTCCCAAAATCCTAAAAAACACCATTAATGAAATTGATTCTGGTAAAAAACTTGGTAAACCTGAACCCCAAGCAGATATTGCAAACAAAACTGCTGCAATAATTAAAGAGTTTTTTCTTCCAATCGACTTACTTAATATTCCAGAAAATGCAGTCCCTGCTAATGCTCCTAAAAGAGCACTACTTACAATAAATCCTTTTAAGGCACCTGTTAACTCGAAATATTTTGAAAAATAAAATTGTGTTCCATTAATTACACCGGTATCATATCCAAATAGCAAACCTCCCAGGGTAATTACGATAGTGATGAAATAGATATTTATTCTTTTGTTTGATGTATTACTCATTAAAAATTACTTTGGTTATTATTTTACTGATATTTGAATTTCTTTTGAAATACTATTAGATGCATTTCCTATATAAATTATATAATTCCCTTTTTCAAGATTCCAATTGGAAATAGTTTCATCATAATATGATAAATCCGAACACTTAATTATAATTTCAACTGATTTAGTACCGCCTTTTTCCACAAAAACTTTTTGAAAACCCTTCAATTCTTTCAAAGCCCTTTTTACCTTTGATTTTTTCTTCCCTATATAAATTTGCACAACCTCAGCACCATTAAAATTTCCTGTATTTAATAAGGTTCCTGATACTTTTATATTTTCGTTCTTTTTGTATTTTTTTTTATCGGTTTTAATGTTTTTTAATTCGAAATTAGTGTATGACATTCCTTCACCGAAAGCAAATAATGGTTTAATTTCTTTAGTATCGTGCCAACGATAGCCAACTAAAATATCTTCTTTATATTCTTGATATGTTCCATTCCCTGGATAAGAAATTTCACCGAAATGATGTGCTGCATTGTCTTTTAATTCTACAGGGAATGAAAATGGAAGTTTCCCTGAAGGACTTACATCTCCACTGATTACATCTGCTAATGCATGTCCTGCTTCACTTCCTAAATACCATGCTTGCATTA
>NZ_CALAEQ010000106.1 GCF_937891065.1 uncultured Lutibacter sp.
TTAAAAAATAGTAATCATTTTGGCACTTTAATTTGGGATGGAAAATCACATACTACATCTCAACTAATTGATATTCCTAGACAAGCAATTATAAAAATTGGAGATACCATAATAACAGGAGGAAAATCAGCTATATTTCCCGAAGGTATAAATATAGGTGTCATAAAAGATTTTAGCTTTGAAAATAACAAATATGAACAGATAAACGTGTTATTATTTAATGATATGAGTGCTATTGGTTACGTACAGGTAGTGAAAAATCTTCAAAAAAATGAACAGAAAAATTTAGAACAAACTACTAATAATGAATAATTTAATACTTTCAAATACTATTCGCTTTATAGGCTTGGTGCTTTTGCAAGTATTAATTCTAAACCACATAGATTTATTTGGGTATATAAATCCAATCGCTTATATCATATGGATATTTCTATTTCCAATTAGAAAAAATAAAAGTTTATTATTAATAGCCAGTTTTTTATTAGGACTTTCAATCGATTTTTTTTCAGATTCAGGAGGGATTAATGCTGCTGCAACGCTATTTATAGCATTTATTAGACTACCTATATTAAAAGCCATTTTGAGAAAATCTGATTTCGATTACGTGCAATTCAAAATAAGGACCATTTCATTAGACAAAATATTTATATATATAACTACGTTAACAATTATACACCATTTTATAGTTTTTTCGCTTGAGTACTTTAGCTTTAATGATTTTACAACTATAATTTCTAATACTTTTTTTACAAGTATATTTACAATCCTTATAAGTATTTTTGGAATACTACTATTTGTTAAAAAAAATAATTAAGTGCTAATTGCTGTGAGCAATAAAAAACAATAAAACTAAACACATGAAAAGAACTGGTTTATTATTTTTTATAATTATTTCTGTAGGAATAATTTTTATAATACGTCTGTTCTATTTACAAGTTGTAAATAATACATATAATAAGCCTACCATAAATAATTCTGCTGTAAAAATAATGTATGACTACCCTGAAAGAGGATACGTCTATGACAGAAATGGTGTTTTACTGGTTTCCAATCAGTTATCTTATGATATTATGGTAATTCCCAGAGAAGTACAACCTTTGGACACTATTGAATTTTGTTCTTTATTAAATATAAATAAAGAAGATTTTATAAAAAAATTCGAAAAGGCAAAACATTATTCCACTAGAATTCCTTCTACATTTTTAGCGCAATTATCTAAAAATGATTATGCATATTTACAAGAGAAAATGCATAAGTTTAAAGGGTTTTACATTCAAAAACGATTATTAAGAAAATACCCTATAAATTCAGCACCAAATGTATTAGGTTATATAAGTGAAGTAAATGAAGACCTAATAAAGAAAAACCCTATCTATCAATTAGGTGAATTAATAGGAACTGCAGGAGTAGAAAAAACTTATGAAGATATTTTACGTGGTACAAAAGGTGTTAAATATATTCAAAGAGATCGCTTTAACAAAGAAATTGGTACTTATAAAAATGGGATTTATGATACATTACCAATACCTGGTAAAGACTTAACATTAACAATCGATTCTAAATTACAACAATATGGTGAATCTCTTATGATCAATAAACGTGGTGGAATTGTTGCTATAGAACCTTCAACAGGCGAAATATTAGCCATGATTTCAACTCCAACTTACAATCCTAATTTAATGGTTGGAAGAGAGCGCTCAAAAAATTTCACAAACCTTTATCTTGACACTATTCATAGACCATTACTAGACCGAGGTTTACAGGGGGAATATCCTCCCGGATCACCTTTTAAAGTAATAACAGCACTTGCTGCACTGCAAGAAAATGTTATTAATACAACAACAACTATTAAATGCTTTGGAGGTTATCGTTATGGTTCTGGTAAGGGCGCCTTTATGGAATGCCATTGTGGAACCCACGGAAATCCAGTTGAACTAAACAAAGCTATTTATAGATCGTGCAATAGTTATTTTTCAAATGCCTATAGAAAATCTATCGAAAAATACCAAACTGCTGTAGAAGGTATGGACGTTTGGAGTAACCATGTTAAAAGTTTTGGCTTGGGAAATTATTTAAATAATGATTTGTCTGTTGGAAAAAAAGGGTTAGTTCCTGATGCCAAATTCTATAATAAATGGTATCCAGATTCTAGGTGGACTGCCACCTACAGTATTTCAAATGCAATTGGCCAAGGGGAAATATTAACTACACCTATGCAGCTCGCAAATATGACAGCCACAGTTGCTAATAGAGGATTTTATTATACTCCTCATATTGTAAAAGATATTTTTGGAAAACAACTCGATGAAAAATACACAACTCCCAAATATACATCTATCGACGAAAGGCATTTTGAACCAGTTATAGAAGGTTTATTTGATGTATTTGAAAACCCACATGGTACAGCTCATTGGTCTAAAGTAAAAGGAATTGAAATTTGTGGAAAGACTGGAACTTCTGAAAATCCTCATGGGCAAGATCACTCAATTTTTATAGCATTTGCACCAAAAGACAATCCTAAAATAGCAATTGCTGTTTTTGTTGAAAATGGTTATTGGGGTTCTAGATGGGCAGGTCCAATTGCTACTTTAATGATTGAAAAATATTTAAATGGGGAAACCCTAAGACCTTGGGAAGAACAGCGTATGCTTAATGGAAGTTTAGAAGATGAATATAATAAACAATTAATAGAAACTATAAAAATTGAGAATTAGAAAAGTTAACATATTTCATGGAATTGACTGGATACTTGTCCTCTTTTATATTATCCTTATTTTTATAGGATGGATAAATATTTATTCAGCAACTATTACTGAAGAACAAATTGGTTTAGTTAACTTTTCTACTGAATATGGGAAGCAACTTATTTGGATTGGGTTTAGTTTTCCAATTATTCTTTTAATTTTAATGTTTGAAGCTAAATTTTATGAAAAATTTGCTTCTATTATATATTTAATAAGTTTAGTATCATTAGTAGGTCTTTTCATATTAGGTAAAAACATTAATGGAGCTACATCTTGGTATGATTTGGGAGGACTTAGTATTCAGCCTTCAGAATTTGCAAAAGCTGCAGCTTCACTAGCTATTGCAAAATTAGTTAGCGAAAAACAATTCAACTTAAAAAAATGGAATACTCAAATACAAGCATTTCTTATTTTAGTTTTTCCTGCTATTCTAATTACCTTACAACCAGACCCTGGTTCAGCACTCGTATATTCTGCATTTATTTTTGTATTGTATAGAGAAGGGTTACCTGTTTATTATGTTACAATTGGTTTTCTTGCAATATTTCTTTTTATAATTACGCTTTATTTTGGATATTTATATGTGCTTATAGGTTCGTTATTATTATTTCTTGTAATTCTGCTATTGTTTAATTTTTACAGGAAAAAAGCACTAAAAAAAGGATGGCTTAAAATTTTAGGTATCTATTTAATTTCCGTAATCTTTATTATTAGTGTAGATGTTGTATTTAATAAGGTTTTTGAACAACGCCACAGAGATAGATTTGACATTTTATTAGGTAAGACAACCGATATAAAAAGTATTGGGTACAATACAAACCAATCCGTTACAACTATTGCATCTGGAGGTTTATCTGGAAAAGGTTTTTTAGATGGGGAGCGTACTCAAGGTAATTTTGTGCCAGAACAACAAACAGACTATATATTTACAACTGTTGGTGAAGAATGGGGATTTATTGGAAGCACGTTGGTTGTACTCATATTCATCTCCTTTATATTAAGGATTATTTATATTGCTGAAAGACAAAAATCAAAGTTTAGTAGGGTCTATGGTTACAGTATCGCCGCAATATTTTTTACTCACTTTACTATAAATATAGGTATGGTATTAGGTTTATTACCAACAATAGGAATTCCTTTACCTTTTTTTAGCTATGGTGGTTCTGCGCTATGGGGTTTTACAGTGTTGCTATTTATTTTTATTAGATTAGACGCTAATCGATCTTACGAATGGTAGTAAAATGTTGAATTAGTTATATAAAAAAACATCCTTAATAGGATGTTTTTTTATAATATATTTTGAATTAAAATTAAATTGCAGCTACGTGTTTTGCTAATTTAGATTTTAAATTGCTTGCCTTATTTTTATGAATAATATTCTTTTTTGCTAATCTATCTAGCATTGAAACTACTTTTGGATATAATTCCTCAGCATCTTTCTTTTCAGTCGCAGCACGTAAATCTCTAACAGCATTACGAGTTGTTTTATGCTGATATTTATTTCTTAATTGCTTAGCGCGATTTGATCTAATTCTCTTTAATGCTGACTTGTGATTTGCCATTTTTAATTTTTTAATTAATTTCTTGTAGTCCGTAGGGGAATCGAACCCCTGTTACATGGATGAAAACCATGCGTCCTAACCCCTAGACGAACGGACCGCTTTGTTTTTTTACGATGACAGTATTTCGTCATTGCGGATGCAAAAATACAACTATTTTTCAATCTGCAAAACTTTTTTTAAAAAATTAATAAGCTTTTGCAAATAAAACTCTCTGAGTAGACTTTCCCCCAGTAAATACGCACTTTCCTTCTTCAATTTTATTATTTAAAGGAATACATCTTATGGTTGCTTTTGTTAAATCTTTAATTTTTTCTTCCGTTTCTTTTGTTCCATCCCAATGTGCTGAAACAAAACCTGCTTTATGCTCTAAAACATCTTTAAATTCTTCAAACGTATTTACTTCTGTAATATGAGTATCTCTGTAATCTAAAGCTTTATTAAACAAGTTATTTTGAATATCTTCTAATGTTTTTTCAACATAACTAACTACATCATCTTGAGAAATGCTTTTCTTCTCTAATGTGTCTCTACGAGCAATTTCAAGTGTCCCCTCTTCTAAATCTCTTGGCCCCATTGCAATTCTTAATGGAACTCCTTTTAATTCATATTGAGCAAACTTCCAACCTGGCTTATATGTTGTTCTATTATCAAACTTAACTGAAACTCCTTTTTTACGCAACTCTTTTACAATTTCATTTACTTTTACAGAAATTGCATCCAATTGCTCATCATTTCTATGTATTGGAATTATAACAACTTGAATTGGGGCCAGATTTGGTGGCAATACCAATCCTAAATCATCTGAGTGCGTCATTACTAAAGCGCCCATTAATCTAGTTGAAACACCCCATGATGTTGCCCAAACATGTTCTCGTTTTCCTTCTTTTGAAGTAAACATAACATCAAATGCTTTTGCGAAATTTTGACCTAAAAAATGTGAAGTTCCAGCTTGTAATGCTTTTCCATCTTGCATTAAACCTTCAATACAATACGTCTCAACAGCACCTGCAAATCGTTCACTTTCAGTTTTCAATCCTTTTATAACTGGCATTGCCATATACTTTTCGGCAAATTCGGCATAAATATCAAGTATTAATTCCGATTCTGTAACAGCTTCATTTTTAGTCGCATGAGCCGTATGACCTTCTTGCCATAAAAATTCAGCCGTACGTAAAAACAATCGAGTACGCATTTCCCAACGCACAACATTTGCCCATTGATTTATTAATAAAGGTAAATCTCTGTATGATTCAATCCATCTTCTGTAGGTATCCCAAATAATTGTTTCAGAAGTTGGACGAACTATTAATTCTTCTTCTAATTTTGCATCAGGATCAACTATTAATCCACTTCCATCTTCCGCATTTTTAAGTCGGTAATGTGTTACTACTGCACATTCTTTTGCAAATCCATCTACGTGAGCTGCTTCTTTACTTAAAAATGATTTAGGTATAAATAAAGGGAAATATGCATTTTCATGACCTGTTTCTTTAAACTTTTTGTCTAACTCAGCTTGCATTTTTTCCCAAATTGCATAGCCATATGGTTTTATAACCATACAACCTCTTACACCTGAATTCTCGGCTAAATCTGCCTTTACAACTAGTTCATTATACCATTTAGAATAGTCATCTTCTCTCTTTGTTAATTTCTTACTCATAATTAAAGGTTTGGCATAAATATTGCATCTTTTTAATAAGAAAAAGATTAATTTCGACAAAACTAATTCTTTTTAAATAGTTCAACAATAAAAATTACAACTGATTATGGAAGTTTCTAAAATAATTAACCTAAAAAACTCACAAATTAGTCTTTTAGTAGTGCTGATGGCAAGTTTATATTCTTGTGGTACTTATCAAAGTGCTTACAATAATGATGATGACGGTATTTATTCTTCATCAACCAATCAAAACCAACAAGAAGTTGTTATTGTTGAAAACAACTCTGATTTTGATAAAGATTATTTTTCTCGCCAGCTTGAAGATCTTCAAAATTTAAATGAAGATGATACCTTTACTAATATTGATGAATATTATTACGAAGATGCTCAAGTTGAAAACGATACTATTTATAATGATTATGATGCTCCTTGGGAGTATTCTGATGATGTAGTAATTACCATAAATTCTGGATATGCTAGTTCAGGTTATTACTGGCATAGCCCTTTTTACTATTCATACAATAATTATTACCCTTATTATTCAAATTACTATTCACCTTGGAGATACAATAATCCATATTATTACTATGGCTATAACACTCCTTTTTATCAATTTGGGTATTATGATAATTATTACCCTTATTATGGTTATTCTCATTACGGCCATTCTCGCTATGATTATTACAATAACTCCATTCCATATAACAGATATGACCATTACGGGAAAAGAACTACTTACAATACTAATACAAGAAGAGCTAACGCATTAACCTCAACAACAGCAAGTAGAAGAAGTACTGCAGCAACTAGTAGTAGGAATGTAACTTCTAAAAGAGTTGGAAATACCTCTAGAAGTTCAAACACAAGAAATTCTTCAACAAGTACAAGTACTAGAAATTACAGACAACCTGTAAGAAGTTCTAATACTAGAAATTCTTCAACAGGAACAAGAACTATTAGAAATATTGTTGATACCCGTTCACAACCTTCAACTAATAGAAATTACAATACTGAATACAGAACAACTACTAAAAATGAAAGACGTGCTCCTATTTCACAAACAAAAAGCACAAATACAAATAGCCGAAGTTCGTCTAGAAATAATAGTTCTCCTTCTGTAAACAGAAGTAGTAATAGCAATAGTAGTTCTTCGGCAAGTTCATCTTCATCAAGATCATCTGGAAGTAGTTCGTCTTCATCAAATAGCAGTTCATCTAGAAGAAGTTCAACCCGTAATTAAAAATAAGACATCATGAAAAAATTATATTTTACAGTAATGCTTTTAAGCGTTGCTTATATTTCTAACGCACAAACTTTAAGTTATAATAACATAGGCGTATTGTTTTCAACAGAAAACATAAACGGAACCGCACGCTATAATGCTATGAGTGGAGCATTTGGAGCATTGGGTGGTGATTTATCATCAATTGAAACAAATCCTGCTGGCGCTGCAGTATTTATAAAAAGTGAATTTGCAGTTTCACTAAATATTAGAAATACTGAAACAACATCTTCTTTTTATGGAACAAGTGAACTTACAGATAATGATTACACAAACTTATCACAAGCTGGTGGTGTATTTGTATTTAACACCAATCGTAATTCCGATTGGAGTAACCTTGCATTAGGTTTTAATTATAGTATTGCTAATGATTTTAAAGGCCTTTGGTTAGCAAGTGGTAATAGTGGTTTTGCACCAATTTCAGATATTTATGATCCTACGGTTGTATATGGAAATTCAGATGGTCAATATTTTGAAAATTTTACCGATGGAAGAAATAATAAATACACGTTTACTATTGCTTCACAATACCAAGATAATTTATATGTTGGAGCATCTATAAATACTTATGATTTAGAACATTACCAAAGTGCACTTATAGAAGAATATAATAATGATGGTAGTGGAAATACTTATGATGTATCTCAAATTCAAGAATTATTAACTTATGGCGATGGTTACTCATTTTCAATTGGTTTTATCTCTAAGCCAAGTGAAAATATTCGCTTCGGATTGGCTTATCAATCACCAGTTTGGTACAATCTTTCTGAAGAATTTGTTGAGTATGATGTAAATATATTTGAAAATAATGTGAGTACTGAAACTGATTTTTCGGGTGTAAATGGTTATGATTATGAATTAAGAACGCCCAGTAAATTAACGGGTAGTTTTGCATATATTTTTGACAAACAAGGGCTAATTAGTATTGATTATATTTATAAAAACTATAGCAACATAGAAATAAATAGCCCTGGGTTTTCGGTCGAAAACACAGCATTTAATACTGATTTAGAAAGCACTGGACAATTACGTATTGGTACTGAATGGCGTTTTGACGATATCTCTATTAGAGGTGGTTATCATATGGAAAAAAGCCCTTATAAGAACGCATTAGGTTCTGATGATACAGACGGATTTTCACTTGGTGCCGGTTACAAATTTAGAGGTGGAAAATTAGATTTCGCTTACCAAAAATCTACAAACACTTCATCCCATGATTTTTACCCCCAACATAACTTTGATAATCGTGATAATCCTTCTAATCAAATAAATACTACTAATTTAGATTTTGATACTTCAAAATTTACAGCAACACTAGTACTAAGTATTTAATATATAACATTCTATTATAGTAAACGCCTCTAAATTGAGGCGTTTTTTATTTTCAACCCAATACATTAAGTATGTTTTAGTACTTTTGCACAAATAATTAAAAAAAATGGAAACAATTTCTTTAAGAATAGAAAAAACTACAACTGATACAATTATAAAATTCACGGCAAACGAAGTGTTAATTAGTGGAAGTTACCAATTTAATAATATTGATGAAGCGAAGAATTCACCTTTAGCTCAACAATTATTTCATTTACCATTTGTAAAACAAGTTTATATTTCAGCAAACTTTATAGCTGTTGAAAGATTTAACATTGTTGAATGGAGTGACGTTCAGGAAGAACTAAAAGAACAAATTGAAATTTATTTAAACAACCCAGGTGTTTTGGTTTTAGAAGAAAATGAACCTCAACAAAAAATTCCTGTTGAAGTTTATGCTGAATCAACACCAAATCCTTCAGTCCAAAAATTTGTTGCTAATAAAAAATTAGTTGAAACAGATTTTGAATTTAAAGATAAAGAAGAAGCTAAAAACTCACCTTTAGCAACTGAATTATTTAATTTTGAATATGTTAAAGAAGTATTTATTTCAGAAAATTATGTTTCAATCACAAAATTAGAGACAGCGGATTGGGGTGAAATAACTGTAGAAGTTAGAAGTTTTATTAGACAATATATTGCAGATGGAAAAACAATAGCCTCCATCAATGCTCAACAAAAAAAGCATACTCAAACTATTGAAGAAGCAACAACTAATCTTGATGATGTTTCAAAACAAATAATTGATCTTTTAGATCAATATGTAAAACCTGCAGTTGCTGCTGACGGAGGAAATATTGCATTTCAATCTTACGATGCAACTACACAAACAGTGAATGTAATTTTGCAAGGTGCTTGTAGCGGTTGTCCTTCATCAACAATTACATTAAAAAATGGTATTGAAAATATGCTAAAACAACTAATCCCGGGAAAAATTGGGCAAGTTGTAGCTGTAAATTACTAACTATTTATGAGTGAAAAAGTAAAGCCCTATAAAAATTCTGAACTTGGCAAAAAAGAGCAAGTTGCAAAAATGTTTGATACAATTTCTAAAGAATACGACGGTTTAAACCGTGTTATATCTTTTGGAATTGATGTGAAATGGCGTAATAAAGTTGTTAAAATAATTGGAGATACAAATCCAAATTCAATTTTAGACATTGCAACTGGAACAGGTGATTTAGCAATTAATTTAACTAAAACAAAAGCTTCAAAAATAATTGGATTAGATATTTCTGAAGGGATGCTTGAAGTTGGAAGAAAAAAAATTGAAAAATTAAATTTAAATAATACTATTGAAATGGTATTTGGCGATTCCGAAAAAATTCCTTTTGAAGACAATTCTTTTGATGCTATTACAGTTGCTTTTGGTGTTCGTAATTTTGAAAATTTAGAAAAAGGTTTATCTGAAATATACCGAGTTTTAAAAACCGGAGGAACTTTTGCTGTTTTAGAAACTTCAATACCAACCAAAACTCCATATAAACAAGGATATACATTTTATTCTAAAAATATTTTACCTTTAATTGGTAAATTATTTTCAAAAGACAAATCAGCTTATAAATATTTATCAGATTCAGCCGCTGCATTTCCTTATGGAGAAGCTTTCAACAATATTTTACAAAAAATTGGGTTTATAGCTATTGAAAATAAACCTCAAACTTTTGGGGTTGCTTCAATTTATATAGCAAAAAAATAATAGATGAAAAAAGTTTTTGTAACATCCATTTTATGTTTCTTTATATTGAACAATAGTATTGCTCAAAAAAGAGATATTGTTCAATACAAACAAAATTGGGACAAACAAATAGTTTTTTGGGGTTATTATCTTGGACTGAACAAAAAAGATTTTAAAATATCTTATATAACACCTGATACATTTATAAACGTTACAAGTTCTTCAGGTTTTGAAGTTGGGTTAATTGGTGATATTAGATTGCACAAAAATATTAACTTACGTTTGGAACCTGGACTTTCTAGCAACACAAAAACACTAGAATTTACAAATATTGAAGGTAATGACAATGTTAGGTTAAGAGAGGTAAATGGAACTTATTTAAGAATCCCATTATTGTTAAAATTTAGTACCGATAGATTAAATAATATGAGACCTTATGTAGTTGGTGGAGTTTCGTACGATTTTAATTTTTCTAGTAATCAGGATAATCCTAATGATAATTTAGATGGAGAATTTAGAATGACCAAAAATAATTTTATGTATGAAGTTGGTGTAGGAGTTGATTTATATTTACCATACTTTATTTTTTCACCATCAATTAGAGGTGTTTTCGCCATTAATAATGAATTGGTGAGAGATGTTGATCCTAATAGCCAATGGACTGGCAATATTGATTATTTTGGAACCAGAGGCATTTTTATAAAATTTGCTTTTCACTAAAAATAAAATTTACTTTATCGCTTAAATTCACTTAATAAAATTGCTGTAGCAGTTGCTACATTTAAACTTTCTGTTTGCTGTAAGTCTCCAAATCTAGGTATTGAAATTGTTTTAGTTAACAATTTTAAAATTGATTTACTAATTCCGTTGGCTTCATTTCCCATCACTAAAATTGCATCTTTAGGCAAACTACTTTTATAAACATTCTCCCCTTCCATTAATGATGCATATTTAGGCAGTTCCATATTTTGTAAATAAGTTTCCAAATCCATATAAACAATAGTTACTCTTGTTAAAGACCCCATAGATGCTTGTACTACTTTTGAGTTATAACAATCAACTGTATTTTTTGAGCAAATAAGCTGATCAACTCCAAACCAATCACACAATCTAATAATGGTTCCTAAATTTCCAGGGTCATTTATTTCATCTAAAGCAACAATTAGCCCTTCTTTTTTTATAGATTCATTTAAAGGAATTTTAAAAATTCCTAATACATTATTAGGTGTTTTAAGTGTGCTTATTTTTTTTAATTCAACTTCAGAAATTATGACCGCTTTATCTATATTTTGATACGCTAATTTATCAACACAAAATAACTGTTCCAATTCAAAATTTGAGTTTAAAAATTCGTTTACAACTTTTGTGCCTTCCGCAATAAATAAATTATAATTGGTTCGGTACTTTTTTTGCTGTAAGCTCGTTATTAATTTTAACTGATTTTTACTTAAACTCATGTTTTTAATTATAGAAGATTGTAATTTGATAATACTTTGAAAAGGTTTACTTTTGAAACAAATTTAAACTCTTATTTGTTGAAAAACAATATTATAATATTAATAATTCTACTAAGTATATCTTATAGTTTTTCATCGTGCAATACAGTAAGGTATGTTCCTGATAATAAACACCTGCTTACTAAAAACACCGTAATTGTTAATGATAAGAAAATTGTTGATAATGAAATAATAGATTATATCGTTCAACGCCCAAATCAATTAGTGTTGGGTATTCCATTTCCTCTCCATTTTCACAATGTTGGGAATAAGAATTTTGAAACCGATTTCGAAAAATGGAAATTAACCAACCCTAATTCGTACAACTTTACAAAAAATGTGTTTTCAGAAAAGCAAGCCCGAGGAATTCGGAATTTTAAATACGACACAAATCAATGGTTTTTAAATAATGGAGAGCCACCTGTAATTTTTGATGCTAAAAAGGCTACACAAACTACAGAAAATTTAATACTCCATTACTATAATGAAGGGTATTTTAAAGCTAAAGTAACCTTTGAAGAAAAAATAATAAAGGACAAAAAATCTAAAGTTAATTATTATATAAACACAGACAAGCCCTATACTATAGACAGCATTCAAACAACAATTGAATCAAAAATTTTGGATTCAATATATCGCATTCATGAAAACGAGTCTTTCATAAGAAAAGAAAACATCTTTAAACTTTCTTCATTTGTAAATGAACAAAATAGATTAACTAAATTATATAGGAACTCAGGTGTTTTTAGATTTAGTAAAAATGCTATAACATTTGAAGCTGATTCTGCTAATTATAAATCTGATATAGATCTTATTATTAATGATAGTATTGGCGTTTTTCCTTTTAAAATTCAAAAAATAAAAAACGTAAATATTTATACAGATTTCTCTTACAATACGAAAGAAAATCCTATTAAAGATAGCATTAATTACAATGGATATACATTTTTAGCACAGAATAAATTAAAGTATAATCCTAAAATATTATTGAATTCTATTTTTATTGAACCTAATTCTATTTACAAAGATGAAACCCGCGAATTAACCCGTAAAAATATAAGAGGTTTAAATAACTTTAGATCTGTTGATATAAAATATACTGAATTGGAAAATGACATGCTAGAAGCAAGCATATTCTTAACTCCCCTTAAAAAATATTCAATTGGATTTAGTACTGAACTAACACATTCTAATATTAGGCAACTTGGTGTTTCTGGTAAATTGTCATTTTTAAATAGAAATATTTTTAAAGGATCCGAAATCTTAAAATTTTCTATTCAAGGATCATTTTTAGATTCAAAAGATGCTGCTAGTAATGAAAGTTTATTAAATGCTTGGGAAATTGGAGGTGACGTCTCCTTAGAACTTCCAAGATTCTTAGTGCCTTTTAACCCTGAAAAAATTATTTCAAAAAAGAAATCACCAAAAACAATGTTCACATTAGGAACAAGTTTGCAAAAAAATATTGGTTTAGATAAGCAAAAATTTACAGGAATAGTAGATTATACTTGGCAATCATCTTTAACTGAAAAACATAGTTTTCAACTTTTAAATGCACAATTTATTCAAAATTTGAATATTGATTCCTATTTTAACATTTATACATCTGAGTATAATAATCTTGCTGAAATTAAAGATAACTATTTTCCCAATGAGATTTTAACTGAACAAAATGCAATAACATTTATTGAAACTTTTATTAACTCAGATTTTAAAAACACAAATGCTACTGAATATCAAACGGCAAAAAATATAGAAGGTCGGTATAATATTATTACTGAAGATGTACTAATCCCCGTGGTAGCTTATACTTATACATACAACAATAGTGAAAATTATAAGGATACAGATTTTTCATTTTTTAGAGCTAGAATTGCTTCATCAGGTAATTTAACTACTTTATTAACTACAAAAAAAGATGATAATAATGTAAAAACATTTTTAAATACTCCTATAGCTCAATATATAAGAACCGATTTAGAATATAAAAAATTCTGGAACATATCTTTAGAAAACGTGTTAGCTTTTAGAAGTTCTTTAGGTATAGCAATACCATATGGAAATTCAAGCACTATACCATTTAGCAGAAGTTATTTTATTGGTGGACCAAACGATTTAAGAGCTTGGAAAATTTATGACCTAGGACCTGGATCATCACAAAGTGGTTTAGAGTTTAATGTGGGAAATCTAAAATTTATAAATAGTTTAGAATATAGGTTTAAAGTAATTAACAGTATTAAAGGAGCTTTATTTGTGGATGCAGGAAATATTTGGGATATATCAAACTCATCTATAACTTCTTCCGAAGCAAAATTTAACGGTTTTAATTCTTTAAAAGATATTGCAGTTGGATCAGGGTTTGGTGTTAGATATGACCTAAGTTTTATTTTATTACGATTAGATTTAGGCTTTAAAACATATGAACCTTACCTTCCTAATGGAGACAAATGGTTTACTAATTATAATTTCAGTAAAACTGTTTATAATTTTGGTATTAGCTATCCTTTCTAAAAAAACTATTACGATTTCGTTTTTTTTCTATTCAAATTAGATTTTTAACAGCTATAATTCCTTAATTTTGCTACAATTAAGTTATCAATATTAATTACACATAAAATATTATGAGTCATACAATTAAACCAGGAGTTGCAACAGGTAAAGAGGTACAGGAAATTTTTAAATTAGCAAAAGCAAAAAAATTCGCGTTACCTGCCGTAAACGTCATAGGGTCAAATACAATTAATACGGTTTTAGAAACTGCTAAAGAATTAAATTCACCAGTAATTATTCAATTTTCAAATGGTGGAGCTCAATTTAATGCAGGGAAAGGATTGTCTAACGAAGGGCAAAAAGCTGCTATTGCTGGTGGAGTTGCTGGGGCAAAACATGTTCACACTTTAGCATTAGCTTACGGAGTACCTGTAATTTTACATACAGACCATTGTGCTAAAAAATTATTACCTTGGATTGATGGATTATTAGATGCAGGAGAACAATTCTACAAAGAAAATGGAATTCCATTATTTAGCTCTCACATGATTGATTTATCTGAAGAGTCTTTAGAAGAAAATATAGAAATTTGCAAAACTTATTTGACTCGTATGAGCAAAATGGGAATGACGTTAGAAATTGAGTTAGGAATTACTGGTGGTGAAGAAGATGGAGTTGATAATTCTGATATAGATGCTTCAAAATTATATACACAACCTGAAGAAGTTGCTTATGCATATAATGAACTTAAAAAAGTAAGCGATAATTTCACAATTGCGGCTTCATTTGGTAATGTTCACGGTGTATACAAACCAGGTAATGTGAAATTAACTCCAAAAATATTAGATAATTCACAAAAATATATTGAAGAAAAAAACGGAACTGAAGCAAACCCTGTAGATTTTGTATTCCACGGTGGTTCAGGTTCATCTCTTGAAGAAATTAGAGAGGCAATTGGGTACGGAGTTATTAAAATGAACATTGATACAGATTTACAATTTGCTTTTGCAGAAGGAATTAGAGACTATATGAATGATAAAATCGACTATTTAAGAACACAAATAGGGAATCCTGATGGAGCTGATCAACCAAATAAAAAATATTACGATCCACGTGGATGGTTACGTAAAGGTGAAGAAACATTTAAAACTCGTTTAATTGAAGCATTTAAAGATTTAAACTGTGTAAACACTTTATAATCAATATAATAAATAATTAAATTAACAAAGAGAACATTTTTTTAGATGTTCTCTTTGTTTTTTTTAGTAATTTGCACTCCTATTTTCAACTAAAACAAATTAAGTATGTCATCATGGTTTCAAAGAAAAGATAAAGGAATTCAGACATTAACTGAAGATAAAAAAGATGTACCAAAAGGATTATGGTACAAAACGCCAAGCGGTAAAGTTGTAGACTCAAAAGAATTAAAACTCAACTATTATGTTAGCCCAGAAGATGGTTACCATGTTAAAATAGGAAGTGCTGAATATTTTGAAATTCTTTTTGATGATAATACATTTAAAGAATTTGATAAAGACATGGTCTCTAAAGATCCTTTAAAATTTACTGACACTAAAAAATATACTGACAGATTAAAGGATGCTTATGAAAAAACAAACTTAAAAGATGCTGTAAGAACTGCTGTTGGAAAATCTTTTGGGAAAGATTTAGTAATAGCTGCAATGGATTTTAGTTTTATTGGTGGCTCCATGGGAAGTGTTGTAGGAGAAAAAATTTCGAGAGCAATTGATTATTCAATAAAACACAAAGTTCCATTTTTAATGATTTCAAAATCTGGTGGTGCAAGAATGATGGAAGCTGCTATTTCATTAATGCAATTAGTAAAAACTTCTGCTAAATTAGCACAACTTGCTGAAGTTAATATTCCATACATATCATTATGTACAGATCCAACTACTGGAGGAACAACAGCTTCATATGCAATGTTAGGAGATATAAATATTGCTGAACCTGATGCTTTAGTAGCATTTGCAGGCCCTAGAGTTGTAAAAGATACCACTGGGAAAGAATTACCTCCTGGGTTTCAACGTTCAGAATTTGTTCTTGAACACGGATTTTTAGATAAAATTGTAGAACGTAAAAACTTAAAAAATCAAGTAAATTTATATATAGATTTAATTCAAAATTTACCAATTAGAAAATAAAAAAAGCGAGCTATAAATAGCTCGCTTTTTTTATTTAAACTATAGTTTAACAAAATTAATGCATCCTTCTTTTTAGAGTTATTTCAGTCTCCACACCATCACTGTCTGTTAAAACAGCAATATCATCACAACTTCCATTCCCGAAATTTAATGAACTTGTAAGTTCTCCTTTTGTATATTCAATTATACCACTTACAATAAATTTACAAGCCATTTCTCTTCTTAATGCTTCAGTAATAATTGCTGAACAAACCGTATCATCTTTAAACGTATTTGTCCAATTTCCTGTAATTAAATAAACATTATCACCCCAAGTTTTTGTATCATAACCTTCAATCCATTCTCTTGTTTTTGTACCTAATCTTGAAACAAACTCTCCATCTAACCAAGTTAAAGTCATATCAATTGTTTTAGTAGACTCAGGATTTCCATTTTCATTTTCCTTTATTCTAACAATTGTATTTTCCCCAACAACAGTAATATCATTAAACATAAACCCTTCAAAAGACTGAATAACAGTTATTATTTGCAATTCTAAATCAAAAGAATAATTCATAATAATTTTACCCGAAATAATATTTCCACTAGGCAATTCACAACCATCACCAAAATCTAATGTTACAGTTTTAAATGTCCCATCTATAACAACAGTTTTAATAACACAATCTGGCATTCCACCAAATCTATCGTCAGTTTTTGAAGCATCATCCTTTCCGCTAAGGGTAAATTCATCATATAAAAAATCATCTATTATATTATCAACTTCATCTGATATATCTTCAGATTCTACAAGAGCAATTGCTTCTTCATCTGATATAACATCTACTACTTCTGCTACATCAGTTACTTCAACCAAATTACTATCTTCACAACTTGTGAAAACCAATCCGCTTACCATAAAAATTGCAACCAACTTTAATTTTAAATTATTCATTCTCATAATATTAGTGTTTTAATTGTTAACATTCATATTATCTTAGACCTTATGAAATCATAAAAGTTTAATTGCAACTAAAAATAAATAAGTTGTTTATGTAGTTAATTGTTAATCAAAATAATAAT
>NZ_CALAEQ010000107.1 GCF_937891065.1 uncultured Lutibacter sp.
AAAATTCAATAAATTTATTTTTTTTAAAATGTTAATTATCAGTATTATAAATATGTTTATTTTTAATTTGAACAAAATATATACTCATATTTAGGCATTTGAAAGTGGTTCTTAAATTTATTTTTAGAAGGACTTTTTCTTAAATTAGGAAGAGAAAATAAACGTAAATTTCGGAGTCGATTTGCTGTAGGAAAGTATTTAGTATAAAAAAATAAAAGAAGAAATAGGGAGCTTTATGTAATCCATAAACAATCAACGGCATCTGTAATTATATGGAATAATAATCCAATGGCAATAATTCTTGTTTTTGGAAAAAAAAGTAAACCTACATAGAAAACGATGGCATAATAGGAGTGTAGTGGATGGAAATTAATACTGCATCGTGTCGCATCAAAAAGTGGTGTTGCAATTAAGTGATCTAAATCTACTAACATTGTTAAAACAAAAATAAGCCATACTTTTTTCCAATTATTTTTGAAAAATAAATAAGCTATTATTCCTGGAATAACAAAGTGCATTCCGTAATGTGTAATAAATCTTAAAATTTCCAAATTTATAAGTTAAGAGTTTGACTTTCTAAATAGTTTAAAGCATTTGGGCCTTCCATAAATAGTAAATCTAGGATACTTAAGTTAGACATAAATCCATGATTTTGTTCAAAAACCTGAATATATCGTTCTAAATTAAATATAGTTTTAGATTTTGCTACGGCTAAACTGCGAGCATCTAAAGTAGCTACTTCTTTATGAAATTCTGTAGTTTTTGAAGTTGGAATTTTTAATTGTAACGCATCCATAATAAAATCATGGCACTTCAAATTTAAATCTAATAAAAATGGAATCCTTTTTTCAAAAATCGGGATTAAATCATCTATATAAAATTCGAAAAAAGGTGATGAACGGTATGCCGTTTCCAAAGTTTTTAATTGAATTTTATGCCAATCATCCTTATAATCAATTTTTATTTCTTTTGTTTTTTGTTTGATGCCTTTACTATGTTGAATAGGTACGTTTAACGAATGTTTTCCGTCAGCAGTGTATATATAACAACGATTTCTATAGGTTTGTTTTTGAAAATTATCTTCTACTTCAAAAACAATTTCTTTAGATTTAGCAATTGCAACGTATTGAATTATTGGTGAAAAATATGTTGGTTGTAGTAAGGTCATTTCAAATGATAGTTAAAAATGACAGTCTATTTATTTTAATTTGCTGTCATTCTTGCAAAGGCAAGAATTTATTTAATTCAAAATTTTAGATTCCTGACTTGGCAGAAATAACAAATATTATTCCGCTTTCTTACGTTTTCGGTAAACACTTGTACCATACCAAAGGACTAATATACCTAAGAAATAGTATAAGTAAGACACTGGTTTTCCGCTACCATGAACTGTTGTAAAAACACGTTCCCATCTAATTTTCTCTCCTAAACCTTGTCCATTTGTATCCCAGCTAAACCATACAAAAACAGGTTTACCAACGACATGGTCAAAGGGAACATATCCCCAAAATCGAGCATCTTCAGAATTATGCCTGTTATCACCCATCATCCAATAATAATTTTGCTTGAAGGTGTAATCCGTTGCTAATTTTCCATTTATAAAAATTTCATCACCATTTACGGTAACATTATTTTTTTCATAAACTTCAATAATTCTTTTATAGAATGGTATTGATTGAGCATTTAATTCAACTGTTTTTCCTTCTTCAGGAATATAAACAGGACCAAAATTATCTACAGACCAAGGATATTGTTCGTTATGTGGGAATATAGTTTTATTATAGTTTCCTTTAGGAGTAAGATCTTTTATTACACTTTTAACTAAAGGATTATTTTTTAGTTTTGAAGCATTTTCATCAGTAAGATTAACATAATATTCTCCATTATTTAGTCCTTGGCGTAACTCAGTTGAACCGTATCTGTTCATTAAACTATTAGGATTAAATCCTTCATCTACAGTTACAGTATTAAAATATTGTGTTTTTGCTCTATCTGGTAAAGCAGTTTGTTTACCATTAATAAAAATATAACCATCTTTAATTTCTAATGAATCACCTGGTATACCAACACAACGCTTAACGTAGTTTGACTTTTTATCAATAGGTTTATCTATATGTATATTGGAGTAATCTCTAAAAAATCGAACAGTATCAACTGGCCAATTGAAAACTACAATTTCATTTCTTTTAATATCTTGGAACCCTGGAATTCTAATATATGGAAGTTGAGGAATTTTTAAATAAGATTTAGCCTTCGTTAATGGTAATGAATCATGAACCATAGGTGCAGCAATTGTTGTCATAGGAAGTCTTGCACCATAATGAAACTTGCTTACAAATAGAAAATCGCCCACTAATAAAGATTTTTCCAAAGAAGAAGTAGGTATTGTATAGGGTTGCATAAAATAAGTATGAACCAATGTGGCTGCAACAATTGCAAAAACAATTGAACTTACCCATTCCCCTAATTCAGTTCTAGATTTTAAACTTCTATCCTCAATATAATTAACATTGGTTAAATAATTTATATAGTAGGTGTAAAATCCTAAAGTTAAAACTGCTAAAAATGAGTCAATTGTTGAGGTTTTACCAAAACTTCTAATAGTTTCAATCCAAACTACTGGAAACATTAATAAATTTATAATTGGGATAAATAATAAAATAACCCACCAAGTTGGTCTGTTTATTATTTTCATTAATATAATTGCGTTGTAAACTGGAATTAAAGCTTCCCAAGATTTTCTACCTGCTTTTACGTATAGTTTCCATGTTCCAACAAAGTGAATTACTTGAATTATCATGAAAAATATAAACCATTGAATCATTGTCATAATTAGTAAGTTTTTATATTATTTTAAGCCTAAAACGTCTTTCATTGTAAAAACACCTGCCTTTCCAACCAACCATTCTGCAGCAATCAGAGCACCTAAAGCAAATCCATCTCTATTATGTGCAGTATGTTTAATATCAATTGTATCAACATTGGATTTGTATTCAATGGAATGAGTTCCAGGAACACCAGCTATACGTTTTGCTACTATAGGTAATTCGTTTTTGTTATTTGTTACATTTAAAGCCCAATTATTTTTGTTGGTATGTTTTATAATTCCTTCAGCCAATGTAATAGCTGTTCCGCTTGGTTCATCTAATTTTTGAGTATGATGAATTTCTTCCATTGAAATTTGATATTGCTCTAAATTTGCCATCATTTTAGCTAAATATTCATTTAATTCAAAAAAGATGTTTACACCTAAACTAAAATTAGAAGCGTAAATAAAAGCACTTTTATTAACAATGCAAAGTTTAGTAGCTTCATCAAATTTATCTAGCCACCCTGTTGTACCACTAACAACAGGTACTTTGTTATTTAAACAGTTAGAAATATTAGTAAAAGCAATTGAGGGAATGCTAAAATCAATAGCCACGTCAGCTACTGTAATATCGTATTCTTTTGTGGTTTCATCAACTTTTAGTACAATTTCATGACCTTTCTGTAAAGCAATTTGTTCAATTGTTTTACCCATTTTTCCATAACCTAAAAGTGCTATTTTCATTTTAAAATTTGAAATTAATTTGCGCCCCAACAATGGTTCTATTGTTCATTGTGTTTTTAATTAATTGAGGCTTAATTGTTAAAGCATTATCTACATTATGCTGTATTAGGTGAGCATTGGTACTTGCTTCAATTATCTGTAAAATATATAAGCCAGCAGTTACTAATAATGCTAGATCTTTATCTTTTTTATAGCCTTTTTGCGCTGAAATTAAAGCGTCTTCAGATAAATAAGGGTTTCCATTTAAACCATCAAATTCATCAATTTTACCATTTTCTCTTAATTTAAAAGCTGTTCTTGCTCTATGGTAATTATCATTATTTAATGTATAAATGTATACACCTGAGCCAAGAGCTGCATAAACAAACGGAATTTTCCAATATTTTTTATTGTACGCTTGTCCTAAACCTGGTAATATTGCTGAATAGAATGCTGCTTTTGAAGGTGAAAGGGCATCGTATGCTGAGGAATTCTCAAATATAGTATTCTTAATTTTTAAAACATTTTCTTGAGAAAAACCTTGAAAACCAGTCAAACCAATAACTAAAAAAAATATGTATAACTGTTTGTTTATCACTATTCTAGTAGTTTTTTTAGTCTATTAAAATCTTCTTCTGAATGAAAAGGAATTACAATTTTTCCTTTATCTTTTCCAGCTAATTTTATGTCAATTTTATGTCCAAAATATTCACTAAAAGCTTTTATTCCATTTGAAATGAATTTAGGCGTTTCAGCGGTTTTAGTAGTTTTTTTAGTTTCAATTGAAGGTCCTTCTTTCAGATTTTTAACTAATAATTCAGTTTGACGAACGGATAATTTTTGTTGAAGAATTTTCTCATAAATACCTAGTTGTTCTTCAGTATTTTCAATGTTAATTAATGCTCTACCGTGTCCCATTGATAAAAAACCATCACGCATCCCCGTTTGAATAATTGGGTCTAATTTTAACAATCGTAAATAATTACTAATTGTAGAACGTTTTTTACCAACGCGTTGACTCATTTCTTCTTGTGTTAAATCAATTTCATCAATTAATCGTTGATAAGAAAGTGCAACCTCTATCGGATCTAAATCTTTACGTTGTATGTTTTCAACCAATGCCATTTCAAGCATTTCTTGGTCATTAGCAATTCTTATATATGCAGGTATTGTAGTATTTCCTATTAATTTTGAAGCTCTAAATCTTCTTTCTCCAGAAACAAGTTGAAATTTATTTCCTTCTAATTTTCGAATGGTAATTGGCTGAATAACACCTAATTCTTTTATGGAACTTGCTAATTCCAGTAAGGCTTCTTCATTAAAGTAAGTTCTTGGTTGAAATGGATTTACATCAATTAAATCCATTTCTATTTCAATAATAGAACCTACAATTTTTTCTGCATTTTTATCGTTTGCAGATGTAATATCTGAATTTGAATCATTTAATAAGGCAGATAATCCTCTTCCTAACGCTTGTTTTTTAAATGCTTTAGCCATCCTTATTGTTTAGTTTTAAAATTTCATTGGCTAAGTTAATATAATTAACAGCACCTTTACTTGTTGCGTCATATGCGATAATACTTTCGCCAAAACTTGGAGCTTCACTTAACCTCACATTTCGTTGAATAATAGTTTTGAAAACCATATTTTGAAAATGCTTTTTAACTTCTTCTACTACTTGATTTGAAAGACGTAATCGAGAGTCGTACATGGTAAGTAATAAGCCTTCAATATCTAAATTAGTATTGTGTATTTTCTGAACACTTTTAATTGTATTTAATAATTTCCCTAATCCTTCTAATGCAAAATATTCACATTGGATAGGTATAATTACAGAATCAGCTGCAACAAGTGCATTTAAAGTTATTAAACCGAGTGAAGGAGCACAGTCAATTAATATATAATCATATTCATCTTTGATTTCTTCAAGTGCTTCTCTTAATTTATATTCTCGTTTATCTTTATCAACCAATTCAATTTCAATTGCAACTAAATCAATATGCGATGGAATAATATCCACATTTGGTGAATTTGTAGGTACAATTGCCTCTTTTGCAGTAATGGTATGTTCTAATAATTGATAACTTCCTATTTCTACATCTTCAACTATAATTCCAAGTCCTGAGGAAGCATTTGCTTGTGGATCTGCATCAATCAGTAATACCTTTTTTTCTAACACCCCTAAAGCGGCGGCTAGGTTAATAGTTGTTGTAGTTTTACCTACACCACCTTTTTGATTTGCAACTGCAATAATTTTACCCATAAAAGAATATAGTGTTAAAATAAGTTGTAAAAATACAATTATTTATGGTTTTTAAAAGGGAATAATGTTAACAAAAGAATAAAAATATAATAAGTTAAAAGATTGGTTAACCTTAACTTGTTACATTTAATAAAGTCGAAAAACTTAACAAATAAACAATGTAAATTTTTCGACTTTACTATAAATAATAGATTGAAGCATTTTTGATAACGCTTATCTTTTTATTTTTTTAGCTGGAATGTTTTCTAAAATTTCTAATAAATATTTCCAAAATTTTTGAGCTGATTTGATATTAGCTTTTTCATCTGGAGAATGTGCTCCTTGTATTGTTGGTCCAAAAGAAATCATATCCATTTCGGGATAATTTGTTCCTAAAATACCACATTCTAAACCAGCGTGACAAGCAACAACATCTGCTTTACTTCCAAATAGTTTTTCATAGGTTTCCGTTAAAACATTTAATATTGGAGATTTTACATTAGGTTTCCAACCTGGATACGATCCAGAAAGTGTAACTTTATATCCTGCTAACTCAAAAGTAGATTTTAGCGTGTTTACTAAATCAAATTTTAAAGTTTCTACAGATGATCTTGTTAAACACATAATTGTAATTACTTCATCTTTAACAATTACACGTGCTACATTATTTGAAGTTTCAACTAAATTTTCCATATCATTACTCATTCTATAAACGCCATTATGAGCTGAGTAAATAGTATTAAGTAATGTAATTTGGCTAATAGTAGTCATTACTTTTTTTGGAGCAACTGTTTCAGTAACTGTAATAGTTAAATTAGGATCGACTGTTTTAAACTCATTTTGAATTTGACTTATAGTTGCTTTCGTTTTCTTTAAAAAAGTATCTTTTTTAGCAGTATAAACTGAAATTAAAGCAAAACTTTCTCTCGGAATTGCATTTCTTAAACTACCACCGTTTATTTCAGAAATTCTTAGATGTTCTTGAGATTCATATAATAAACGATTCATTATTTTATTGGCATTTCCAAGTCCTTTATGAATATCCATACCTGAATGCCCACCATTTAAACCTGTTACAGAAACTGAAAAACCAACACTAGTAGAAGGTGTATTAACTTCATGATACACATTTTTAGCAGTAATATCAATTCCTCCCGCACAACCAATATCTATTTCATCATCTTCTTCAGTATCTAAATTTAACAATATTTCTCCATCCAAATAACCAGCTTGTAATCCCATGGCGCCAGTCATTCCAGTTTCTTCATCAATAGTGAATAAAGCTTCTACAGCAGGATGCTTTATATCTGTAGATGCTAAAATACTCATTATTGCAGCAACACCTAGACCGTTATCGGCACCAAGAGTTGTTCCATCAGCTTTAACCCATCCATCTACAACTATCATTTTTATACCTTCGGTATCAAAATCAAAATCCGTATCTGAATTTTTTTGATGAACCATATCCAAATGACTTTGCAAAACAACTGTTTTGCGATTTTCCATACCTTTAGTAGCTGGTTTTTTAATAATCACATTTCCAACAGGGTCAACTATAGTATCTAGGTTTAATTTTTTTCCAAAATCAACCATAAATTGTATTACTTTTTCTTCTTTTTTTGAACCTCTTGGTACAGCATTTAAATCTGCAAAATTATTCCAAAGTGTAGTTGGTTCTAGTACTCTAATATCTTTACTCATTTCTAAATTATTTTTATTATTGTATTTCTAATACAGTTTCATTCAAAGGTTTTCTAACTTTTTTCATTCCAATCATTACATCATCTTCAGCTCTATATCCAACAGGTAACATTAAAACAGATTTTAAATTTAGGCTTTTTAAATTTAATAGTTCATCAATTTTTTCAGGTACAAAACCTTCCATTGGGCAAGCATCAATTTTTTCTAAAGCACAAACAGTCATTAAATTTCCTAAAACAATATAGGTTTGATAAATTGCAGATTGTTGTTTTTCTTCAAGCGTTTTAGATTCATACATTCCAATAAGTTGCTTTCTGAAGTTAGAAATTTCTTCTTCTTTTACTTCTCTTATGTCTTTTTCTAAATCGAAGTAAGCATTTATATTTTCAGTAGTTGTATCATTTTCAATACATAAAACTAATAAATGTGATGCATCAGCAACCATTCTTTGAAAGTAAGAATGTTCTACAAATTTTTCTTGAAGTTCTTTATTTGAAATTACAATCATTTTTATAGGTTGTAAACCAAATGATGTTGGAGTTAAATTGAAAGCTTTTTTAAGAGTTTCAACTTGTTGATTTGAAAGTTTTTTAGAAGGATCAAATTTTTTAGTTGCATATCTCCACTCTAAACTATTAATTATGTTCATTTTTATAAAGTTTATGCTTACAAAAATAATTTAAAAATACTAAAACAGACTGATTTATGGATTCAATTTTCATAACTAAAAGTTAATTTCTACTTTTATAGTTATTAAAAAAGCTATGAAAGAAAATTTACTTCATTTTATATGGAAACTTAAGTTGTTTTCATCTAAAAACTTACAAACAGTTAATGGCGAAATTATTGAAATAATTTCAACAGGAATAGAAAACAGTAATTCTGGCCCTGATTTTTTAAATGCTAAAATTACAATTAACAAGCAACTTTGGGCTGGTAATGTTGAGATTCATATCAATTCGTCTGATTGGTATGCTCATAATCATGAAGTAGATGAAAATTATGATGCTGTTATTTTACATGTAGTTTGGGAACATGATGTTGAGATTTTTAGAAAATCAAATGAAGCAATTGCGACATTAGAATTAAAAAATTATATATCGAAGGATTTACTAAATAAACACAATCAACTTTTTAGCAAAACCAAAAAATGGATTAATTGTGAAAATGATATTAGTACTATAAATTCGTTTGTACTTGCACATTGGTTTGAACGACTTTATTTTGAACGATTGGAACAAAAATCGATACAAATTCAGCAAATATTAACAAAAACGAATACAGATTGGGAATCAACTTTGTTTGTTTTGTTAGCGAAGAATTTTGGGTTAAAAATTAATGCAGATGCTTTTATGAATTTTGCAAATTCCTTCGATTTTTCAATTGTTAGAAAAGTTTCATTTAAACCAGACGAATTAGAGGCATTGTTTTTTGGACAAGCGGGCTTGTTATCGAAAACTTCTGAATCAGTATATTTTATAAAATTAAAAGAGCAGTATGATTATTTAAAGTTAAAATTTAAGTTGATTCCAATTTCAAATAATCAAGTACAATTTTTTAGATTGCGTCCAAATAATTTTCCAACAATACGGTTATCTCAACTAGCATCATTATACGGTACTCACCAAAATTTATTTTCAAAGATTATTGAAATAAATACTATTGAGGGTTATTATGATTTGTTAAATGTTTCAACTTCTAAATTTTGGAAAACACATTATACTTTTGAAAAAGAATCAAAAACGAGCGAAAAAAAACTCACAAAATCTTTTGTTGATTTATTATTAATAAACACGATTATTCCACTGAAATTCATGTATTTGAAAAGTTTAGGGAAAAGCGATTTTAGCACTTTAATATCAATTATTGAACAAATTAAACCTGAAAAAAACACTATTATTTCAAATTTTAATGACTTAAAAATTAAAAGTAATAATGCTTTTGAATCGCAGGCATTGATTCAGCTTAAAAATGAATATTGTAACAAACAATTATGTTTACAATGTTCAATAGGAAAAGAGCTATTGAAATAAATTATTTCAACATTGACTTTTCACGAATAGCTTTAAATTCAGACTTTTCATTCCATTTTGGAAAACTAGATTCGTTTGCCAATTTATATCCAATTTTAAAAAATAGTTGCGCATCTTCTACTATTCCTGCTAAATCAGAAGTTAATGGATTATACTCGTCAGTTGGTTTGTGATAAGCATTTGCCCAATAAGCATTAATTTGCTCTTTTGCCCATTCTTTACCATTTTCTCTACTGTCTTGCCAGCCTTTTATAAACAATGATGGTATTCCTTCTTTTGCAAAACTAAAATGATCGGATCTATAATACATTCCATTTTCTGGGAAAGGTTCGTTAATGATATATCTATTTTGTTCTTTTGCGGCTTGTTCTACATACGTATCTAATTCAGATTGTCCGAAACCTGTAATGGTTACATCTTTCATTTTACCCATTGGTAATAGTAATTCGTAATTTAAGTTTGCAACTGTATTTTTAGATGTTGAAAATCCATTTTGGGCATAGAATCTTGAGCCAATCATTCCAGTTTCTTCAGCAGTAACAAAAATAAATACTATTGATCTTTCAGGTTTGTTCTCTAATTTACTGAAAGCTTTTGCAGTTTCTAACATAGCTCCTAATGCTGTTCCATTATCCATTGCTCCATTATAAATAGAATCTTCATTGTGGATAGGGCCTATTCCAAAATGATCCCAATGTGCACTATAAACAATACATTCATCTGGGCGTTTGCTTCCTTCAATTATTCCTACAACATTTTTGCTGTTTTGAAATTTTAATGCTGTTTTTATAGTTAAGTTTAAGTTACAGTTTAAATTTAAAGCATTAAAAGTGGAATTTTCAGCATTTTTAGTAAGTTCATCAAAATTAAGTCCAGACTTTTCAAATAGTGATTTACATGCATTATCAGTAATCCAACCTTCAAGGGCACATTTTTTAGCATTTAAATCTTTAGCTTGATCTGAAATTCCAGAACCTGATGTGTTTGTTAACACCTGCCATCCATAACCTGCAGGTTTGGTTGAATGTATTACAAGAACCCCTTTAGCTCCTTGTCTGGCTGCTTCTTCATATTTATAAGCCCATCTGCCATAATATGTCATTGCATTACCATTAAAAAGGTTTTTATTTTGTGTTGCAAAACCTGGGTCATTCACTAAAACTAAAACAATTTTATCCTTTACATCTATGTTTTTATAGTCATTCCATCCATATTCTGGAGCTACAATTCCATACCCTGCAAAAATAATTTCAGCATCTTTTATTTGAACTGAGTCTTTAATATGGGGAGTTTTAGCAATGTAATCTTTAACGTTTTCTAAAACTAATTCACCATTTTCAGTATTTAAAGTAATGCTTTTATCGGGAGAAAATTTTAATTCAACCAATGGTACATTTTGAAAATAATCACCATTATAGGCTCCTTTTATGCCCATCTCTTTTAATGAATTAGCAAGATATTGTGTTGCCTTTTCTTCTCCAATAGTAAAAGGTTTTCTGCCTTGAAACTCATCTGAAGATAAAGTAACAATGTGCTTTTCCAAATCTATTTTATTAATTGAATTTTCAGCTTTTTTAGCTTGATCTATATTTGAACAGCTTGTGATTGTTAGTAGAATAAATGAAATTTGAACGAACTTTGATAAAATGTTCATGTTGAGAAGTTTAGGGTTTGTTTGTATATGAAATTTAATTGGTTGGATACCATTTTAGTAAGCGAACATCAATGGTGTTATTTTTTGAATTTACACTATTTTTAAACTCTTTCACATCGCTAAATCCATCTTTTCCTCTGTAATGAAAAGGATACACAATTTTTGGTTGAAATTCTAAAACGGCACTTGCAGCTTGTTTTATATCCATTGTATATGGTAAATTCATACAAATAAAAGCAATATCAATATTTTGAAGCATTCTCATTTCTGGAATATCTTCAGTATCTCCTGAGATATAAATATTTTTGTTATCAACAGTTAAAATATAACCATTCCCTCTACCTTTTGGGTGTTTTGAATCTGCTTCTTCAGGTAAATTATACATAGAAATAGCTTTTATAAAAAAGCCCAATCTGTGAATACCTTGTCCGTTAGCTAAAACTTCAGTTTTATCAAAATACGTACCTTTCAATTGATCTTTCACAGCTTTTGGAGCAATAAAAATAGCTTTTGAAGTATCTAATGAGTCTAATGTTGCTAAATCTAAATGATCCCCATGAGTATCAGTTATTAGTATAATATCAGGAGATTTTAATCCAACATATAAATTAGCACCACCATAAGGATCAACATAAACGGTTTTATTATTATAAGTTAGTACAAAACTACTGTGTAAAATTGGCTTAATTTTTATTTCTCCGTTATTTGTTTTATGGGTTTCAATTGTTGAATTTTGGCTCCAACTAAAGTTAGAAATTAGAAATAGTATAAATAGTGAAATTGTTTTTAATTTCATGAACAAGTGCTTTTTTTGATTTTATTTTAATTATTATTTAGATTTTTATTTCTTTATAAAAATCTTTTACCCAAGCAACCATTTGATTTTCAGTTAATAGTGTTGAATTAGAAACTCCAATTAATTTATCAGCAAGTTGCATATTGCTTTTAAGTTCTTTTTCAAGAATATTTTTCATATTTGAAGGTCCAAACAAAACTACCGATTCACATTTTTCAACTTCTTTTAATAAATTTTTTACGTACTGATTAGTTTGTTCAATTTTACGATTTAATTTATTTTTTTCAAAAGTCATAAACTGTCCTCCAAACCTACCGTATTTTTTTGATTCTCCATCAATACGTTCTCTAGTTTCAATATTTGATTCAATAACTTTAACAGAATGGGTATCATTTGAAAGCTTAATAATTACAGCTTGTTTAGTGTCAATCCAAATTCCAATGTTTTTTTTCATAATTGTTAATTTTAAGTTTTAAACAATCGAGGTAGAGGTAAGAACTATTTGTCTACTATAAAATTACAAAAAAAATCATCAAATTTTTAGTGATTAATGAAAAAACTGTAACAATATTGTTACAGTTTTTTAATGAGTATTTAAATAAATCTAAGTTAAGTCTAGAAACAATACTTGTTTTCAGCGATAACTTTAGAAGCAATAACCTTACGTAATGCTATTGGATTTGGGTTGATTACGTATTTGGTAAATCGTTTTAAGCCCATAAGCATCATTCTTTGTTCATCACCTTCTGAGAAGTAAAGAACAGCCTCTTTTCCAAAGCTAGTTGTTTTTTCAACAGCATTGTATAAATTTAATTTAGCCATTGCTATTTGAATTTCACCTTCTTTTTCAGAGGTTAATTTTACAATTTTTTCAGCTTTTAATAGCGCAGATTCAGCCATATAAACTTCAATCATTACTTCAGCAGCAGCTAAAATTAATTGTTGATGGTTTTCTAATTCAGCTCCATATGTTTGTACCGCTTTTCCTGCAATCATTAAAAAAGCTTTTTTTAATTTAGCAATCATGGCTTTTTCTTCTGATAATAATTCAGAAAAATCAGGTGTTTCAAAAGAAGGAATTCCCATTAAACTATTACCAACTTCCATTGCTGGTGTTAATAAGTCAATTTGGCCTTTCATTGCTTTTTTAAGCAACATTCCAACGGTTAAAAGTCTATTAATCTCATTAGTTCCTTCATAAATTCTAGTAATACGAGCATCTCTCCAAGCACTTTCCATAGGTGTGTCTTTCGAGAATCCCATACCTCCAAAAATTTGAATCCCTTCATCAGATACAAATTGAGAAACTTCAGAACCATACACTTTAATAATTGCACATTCAATAGCATATTCACTAAAAGCTGTTAATTCCGCTTCTTGATGAGTTTTACCGTCTGCCAATAAAGCATCAATCATATTTTGTATGTCTTTAGCTGATCTGTAACAACCAGCATCAAGAGCAAAAGTTTTAGCACTCATTTCGGCATATTTTTTCTGAATAGCACCAAAATTAGAAATTGCTGTTTTAAATTGGATACGTTCATTTCCATAATTAACAGACTCAGTAATAATTCTTCTACTAGCATCTAAACAAGCTGCACCTAATTTAATACGACCAACATTTAAAGAGTTTAAAGCAATTTTAAAACCTTCACCTCGGTCAGATAACATATTTTCAACAGGTACTAAAGTATCATTAAAGAATACTTGTCGTGTTGAAGAAGACGTAATTCCTAATTTGTTTTCTTCTTCACCTAATGTAATACCATTTGGATTATTTTTATCAAAATCTAAAATAAAAGCAGTGATGTTTTTATCTTTTTCAATACGACCAAAAACAATGAAAATTTCAGCGAAACCTGCATTTGAAATCCACATTTTTTGTCCATTAATTTTATAATGTTTGCCATCTGCAGTTAATTCTGCAGTTGTTTTTCCGGAATTAGCATCGCTACCTGCTCCCGGTTCAGTTAAACAATATGCACCAAATTTTTCACCAGATGTTAATAATGGTAAATATTTTTGTTTTTGATCTTCAGTACCATACAGAAAAATTGGCATTGTTCCAATTCCGGTATGCGCACCAAAAGCTGTTCCAACAGAACCTGTTGCTGATGAAATATAATCAGTTACTAACATTGTTGATACAAATCCCATTCCAATTCCGCCATATTTTTGAGGAATTGAAACGCCTAAAAATCCCATTTCTCCAGCTTTACGCATTACTTCTTCAGTTAATGCATAATCTTTCTTTTCAAATCGTTCTTTATGTGGCCAAACTTCACGGTCAATAAATTCAATAACCGCATCTTTCATCATTTTTTGTTCTTCACTAAACTCTTCTGAAATAAAAATATCTTCAGACTTAATTTCTTTGATTAGGAATTCTCCTCCTTTTATTGTTGCCATTTTAAGTTACTATTTAGATTTTAGATTTTTTATTTTAATAATTCGTAAACTCCTGCTGCACCTTGCCCTGTTCCAACACACATGGTTACAATACCATATTTGTTTTTACGTCTTCGCATTTCATTAAATAATTGAACAGAGAGTTTTGCTCCAGTACAACCTAGCGGATGTCCCATTGCAATAGCCCCTCCATTAACATTTACAATATCTTGGTTGATATTTAATTCACGCATAACGGCTAAGGATTGTGAGGCAAACGCTTCATTTAATTCAATTAAATCGATATCGTTTAACGTTAAGTTAGCTTGTTTTAAGGCCTTTGGAATTGCTTTTACAGGGCCAATTCCCATAATTCTTGGCTCAACACCAACAGCTGCAAATGAAACCATGCGAGCAATAGGCTCAATATTTAATTCTTTTACCATTTCTTCACTCATTACTAATAAAAATGCTGCTCCATCACTCATTTGAGATGAATTACCAGCTGTAACACTTCCTCCATTTGCAAAAACAGGACGTAATTTAGCTAAAGCTTCTATAGATGTTCCTTTTCGTGGACCTTCATCAGATGTGACTGTATAATTTTTTGTTTGTTTTTTCCCATTATCATCTAGAAATATATTCTCAACAGTAATAGGAACAATATCATCATTGAATTTATCTTGAGCTTGAGCTTCTAGTGCTTTCATATGTGATTTAAAAGAAAATTCATCTTGATCTTCACGAGAAACTTTAAATTGTTTAGCAACAGCTTCAGCTGTTAATCCCATTCCCCAATAATAATCTTCGTGCCCTTCTTTAGCTGATTTATAATTTGGAACTGGACGATAACCACCCATCGGAATATAACTCATGCTTTCTACACCACCTGCAATTATACAATCGGCCATTCCAGATTGAATTTTAGCAACGGCAATACTTACAGTTTCTAATCCTGATGCGCAGTAACGATTCACTGTCATTCCTGGAACATCATCAATTTTTAATCCCATTAATGAAATTAATCGTCCCATATTTAACCCTTGCTCAGCTTCAGGCATGGCATTTCCAACAATTACATCATCAATTCTTTTTTTGTCTAATTGTGGAAAATCTTTTAATAAATGTTCAATTGTTTCAGCAGCCAATTCATCAGGTCTTTTAAACCTAAAAACTCCTTTTGGTGCTTTTCCAACTGCTGTTCTATATCCTTGTACTATATATGCTGTTTTCATGTTTTTAGTTTCTTAAAGGTTTACCAGTTTTTAACATATGCTCAATTCGCTCTAATGTTTTACGTTCAGTCATTAAACTCATAAAAGCTTCACGTTCCAAGTCTAATAGATATTGTTCTGAAACCAAAGTAGGTTCAGATAAATCTCCACCAGCCATTACATAACCCAATTTGTTTGCTATTTTTTTATCGTGCTCAGATGCATAATGTCCTTTTTCTAAACTGTCAGTTCCTACTAAAAACATACCTAAAGCTTGTTGTCCATATACTAATACTTTTTCAGGAGCTGGTTTGGTATAACCATCTTCAAGCATCAAAATTGCATGACGTTTTGCAGTTGCAATTTGACGGTCTTTATTAACAACAACAATGTCTTTATGTTTTTTAAAGAAACCTAAATCGAACGCTTCGTGTGCAGATGTTGCAACATTAGCCATGGCTACATTTATAAAATAATCACGTAGTTTATTAAGTTTAACATCATCTTTCAATAAACCATCAGAAGCTCTTTTTGCCATTTCTTTTGAACCAGCTCCACCGGGAATAATTCCTACTCCAAATTCAACTAAACCAATATAAGTTTCAGCAGCAGCAACTACTTTATCTGCGTGCATGCTCATTTCACAAGCACCACCAAAAGTGTATCCGTGCGGAGCAATAATTGTTGGACATGATGAATAGCGTAAACGCATAACAGTGTCTTGAAAATATTTTACAGACATATTAAGTTCATCATATTCCTGTTCAATAGCCATCATAAATGCCATTGCTAAATTTGCACCAACTGAAAAGTTAGGAGCTTGATTTCCTAAAATTACTGCGTCGTATTCAGTTTCAGCTAAATCTATTCCTTTATTTATGGCTTGTAAAACTTCGCCACCTAATGTGTTCATTTTAGATTGAAATTCTACGTTTAAAACTCCATCTCCCAAATGTTGAATAGATGCACCTGCATTAGACCAAATTGTTTTAGCTTCTCTAACATTATTTAGAATGATAAAACTATCTTGTCCAGGTATTTTTTCTTGTTTTTTTGAAGGAACATCATAGAAATACTTAGCTCCTTCTTTTAAAGCGTAGAAAGTCTTATTTCCGGTTTCAAGCATTTCAGTTACCCAATTAGCAACAGGAATATTTTCGGCTTGCATTAATTCGATACCTTTTTCAATTCCAATGGAATCCCAAATTTCGAATGGGCCATGTTCCCAACCAAAACCAGCTTTCATAGCATCATCTAAACGATACAATTCATCTGAAATTTCAGGAATACGATTTTGAACATAACCAAACATTGCTGCAAAATTCTTTCTATAAAATTCACCTGCTTTGTCTTTTCCTTTTATAAGCACTCTAAATCTATCAATAACATTATCAATAGTTTTAGTCATTTCAAGTGTTGCAAATTTCGCTTTTTTACTTGGGCGATATTCAAGTGTGTTTAAATCTAACGATAAAATATTTTTTTGACCGTTTTCAATAACCATTTTGTAAAAACCTTGCTTAGTTTTACTTCCTAACCAATTGTTTTCCATCATGGTATTGATGAAGGTTGGTAGTTTAAATAAATCGTGAGCTTCGTCATCAGGACAGTTTTCGTATATTCCGTTAGAAACGTGAACTAACGTATCTAAACCAACAACATCAACAGTTCTAAAAGTTGCAGATTTTGGTCTACCAATAACTGGACCTGTTAATTTATCAACTTCTTCAACTGTTAAACCTAATTCTTTAACTTGATGGAATAAACTCATAATTCCAAAAATTCCAACTCTATTTCCAATAAAAGCAGGTGTATCCTTTGCTAAAACAGATGTTTTTCCTAAGAATTTTTCACCGTACATCATTAAAAAGTCTGTAACTTCTTGTTTACAGTCTGGTCCAGGAACAACTTCAAATAATTTTAAATAACGAACCGGGTTAAAAAAGTGTGTTACGGCAAAATGTTGCTTAAAATCATCACTTCTGCCTTCGCTCATAAATTTTATAGGAATACCAGAAGTATTTGAAGAAACTAAAGTACCAGGTGTACGATATTTTTCAACTTTTTCAAATACTGATTTTTTAATATCAAGACGCTCAACAACAACTTCAATTACCCAATCAACATCTTTAATTTTAGAAATATCATCATCTAAGTTCCCAGTGGAAATTCTACTGGCAAATTTTTGATTGTAAATAGGTGACGGTTTAGATTTTAATGAAGCCATTAAACTATCATTAACTATTCTGTTTCGTACCACCTTACTTTCTAGTGTAAGTCCTTTTGTTTTTTCTACTGTATTTAATTCACGAGGAACTATATCCAGTAACAAAACTTCTACACCAATGTTTGCAAAATGACAGGCAATACCTGATCCCATAATACCGGAACCAATTACAGCTACTTTTTTTATTGGTCTTTTCATTGTTTTGAGTTTATATTTTTATTTAGTCGAATTAATTCCAAAAATCATTTTGTTACTTATTAAATCATTGATCGTTTCAGTAACTTCAAAAAAGTTTTTTATTTTTTCAGCTGAAACATGTTCATTAACAGTTTGGTTAAACTTAATAACATATTGTTTTGAGATATTTCTTTTCTCAATACCAAAATCTGTAAGTTTTATAAGAACTCCGCGCCCATCATTAGGGTTTTTCTCTCTATATATAGCCCCTTTTTCTTCCATGCTTTTTAAAATACGAGAAAGACTTGTAGGTTCCATTCCCATTAATGGGCCTAATGAAGTAGATGGCGTTCCTTTTTCTTTATCAATATTTAATAGCACAAAAGCCATTGCCATGGTACTCTCATGTTTTGTGGCCTGTTCATTATACATTTTTGCTACCATTTGCCATGTAGCTCTTAATGTATGATCGATGGTTTTTTCCTTTTGCATTCCCAAATATATATAAAAATACTATGCACGCATAATAAATTTTAAAAAATTATATTGTTGTGTAACTTTTGTTTGTTTATTATCAAAAAAAAGAATAAGTTTAAATCATTAAAATAAATATAAATATTATGGGAACCAGAGAGCTTATAGGAAAAATTATTATACAAGAGAATATTGATACAGTTGATGAAAATAAAATGCCTAAAACATTTGTTATAAATGTTCCTGATCCTTATAAAAATTATTATGGAAGATTTACAGAAGTAGAGAAACCAAACTCCATAATTTTTGTTACTAAAACGCCTAATTCATTTGAGAAAATTTTACGTGTTACGAATAAAATTAATAAAAAATATGGTTTACAACTTCATGGAGCGAAATGTGAGATAACCATAAAAGATCGTAAATTAAATGGAGTACGAGTAAAAGGAATAATTAAATATCCTGAAATTGCTCAAATTCAACAATATTATTTTGATGAAGGTTATGATTTTGCCAAAAGTGAAAAATTTCATGATGTTGATGCATTAATTAGAATTAATAGATTTATTAATATTGAAGAATTAGAAAAAGGCATCTATCATTCTAAAGATGAAGATGATACCTATTACGTAGAAGTTCCAAAGTATATGACTTGGGAAAATTTTAGAAAAATCACCTTTGAAGTCAAAAATAATATTGCAGATAGAAACTATGATATAGCTAAAGGAATTTTATATGAAAATGATGGCATTACTGAAATATTACGTATTGTAAAACCTAAGGCTACAGTTGAAATGTTAAAAACAATTCAACAAAAATATATTGATAAACTCATGTGATTTTTAATTTTAGTAAAAGTTTAACCTGTTTCTGATAAAATAAAATTATTTTCGTTCACGGAATCAAAAACTAAAGAATGAAAAATATTTTAACCGTTGAAAATGTATGTAAAAACTATGGAAGTTTTAAAGCATTAAACAACGTTTCAATTTCAGTGCCTGAAGGAAGCGTATTTGGATTATTAGGTCCTAATGGAGCTGGAAAAACTTCTTTAATAAGAATTATTAATCAAATTACCTTACCAGATAGCGGAACCATTTATTTAGATGGTGAAAAATTACAACCGCATCATATTCAGAATATTGGATATTTACCTGAAGAACGTGGTTTGTATAAAAGCATGAAAGTAGGTGAGCAGGTATTGTATTTAGCGCAATTAAAAGGAATGTCTAAAACGGAAGCAAAAAAAAAGCTTTCATACTGGTTTGAAAAATTTGAAATTACAGATTGGTGGGACAAAAAAATTCAGGAACTTTCAAAAGGAATGGCACAAAAAGTACAATTTATTGTTACTGTCTTACACACTCCTAAATTGTTAATTTTTGATGAACCATTTAGTGGGTTTGATCCAATTAATGCAAATCTAATTAAAGATGAAATATTACAATTACGTAATGAAGGTGCTAGTATTATTTTTTCTACGCATAGAATGGAGTCGGTTGAAGAGTTATGCGATAATATTGCATTAATCAATAAATCGAATAAAATATTGGATGGCAAATTAAATGATATCAGGCAGCAATATAAAACCAACCAATTTGAAGTTGGACTCTTATGTATTGATAAAGAAACTGTTTATAGCCAGATTAATTCTCAATTTATTGTTGAAAAATCAAAATCACCTTCATTTAATAATGATTTAAGACTTTTAATAAGTCTAAAAAATGGTGAAACTTCAAGTAATTTGATTCAATTTTTAAATAATAAAGCACAAATAACACATTTCACTGAAGTTATTCCAAGTGTAAATGATATATTTTTAAAAGCAGTTGCAAATAATGGGTAAATTAAAATTAATCATAAAAAGAGAGTTTTTAGCAAAAGTTAAAAATAAATCGTTTATAATTTTAACAATTTTAAGTCCGCTTTTAATGGTAGGGTTATTTTCTTTAATAATTTTTTTGAATGAGAAAAATAGTGAAGAAATACGTACTGTTGCTTTTGTAGATGAATCACATCAATTAGCTTCAATTTTTGATAATTCAGAGTCTACAAAATATATAGATTTAACAGCCTTAGGATTAGATGAAGCTAGAGCAAAAACAAAAGAATTTTATTACGGACTATTATATATTCCACAAAATGATAGTTTAGTGGAGCTTTCAAAAGGAATTTCTTTTTTTTCTGAAGATTCTCCAAGTTTAAACTTACTGAGTGAAATTGAAAATAAGCTTGAGAAGAAAATTAGAGATTTAAAGATTGAGCAACTGCATTTTGATATTGATAAAATAAAAGCAACTGAAACCAATGTTGTTATTGTTACTGAAAATTTTTCGGGAGAAAAATCATCAAAAATTGGTAGTTTGTTAAGAATGGCAGTTGGTGGAGGTTTTGGTTATTTAATATTTATGTTCATTATTATTTATGGAACTTCTGTAATGCGCAGTGTTATTGAGGAAAAAACAAGTAGAATTATTGAAGTTATCATTTCATCTGTAAAGCCTTTTCAACTAATGCTTGGTAAAATATTAGGAAATGCCTTGGCAGGTGTTTTACAATTTATTATTTGGGCAATTTCAGCAGGTTTAATGCTAACTGCAATAACTTATATTTTTGGTATTGAATCTGCAAGTTCAGGTTCTGCAATGGCACAAATGAATCCTGAAATAATACAGCAAGTACAAGAAACTTCAACCAATGATTTACAATTAGTACTTCAAGAAATAAAGAATTTACCAATTCTTACCATGTTTTTCTCGTTTATTGTTTACTTTTTAGGAGGTTATTTAATCTATAGTTCAATTTATGCAGCTATTGGTGCAGCTGTAGATAGTGAAACAGATACGCAACAATTTATGATGCCAGTATTAATGCCACTAATTATTGCTATTTATGTTGGTTTTTCGGTTATTGAAAACCCACATGGTCCAATTGCTTTAGGATTTTCATTATTCCCATTAACATCCCCAATTGTAATGTTAATGCGTATTCCATTTGGTGTACCGTGGTGGCAAATAATTACTTCAATGTTATTGTTAATTATTACCTTTATAGTAATAGTTTGGTTTGCAGCTAAAATATATAGAGTTGGAATTTTAATGTATGGAAAAAAACCAAGTTATAAGGAATTGTATAAATGGTTAAAATATTAAATTTTAAATGGAAATTATTATAAATATTATTGATAAAATAAAAGACATTTTTAACTATACGCTTAATTTAAGTAGTGATATTCATATTTCAATAAAAGGAATATTACTTATTCTTGTAATTTTAGTTTTTACTTCATTTTTATTAAAAATGATAAGAAAGTTAATGACTAATAATCTTCCTAATGAAGATAAAGTTAAATTTGTAACATTATTTTCATACGGTAAATGGTTTATTTATGTAGTCATTTTGTTAGTTACATTTCAGACTATTGGAGTAAACGTAACTGCTATTTTTGCTGCTTCTGCTGCATTGTTGGTAGGTATTGGTTTGGCATTGCAAACTTTAATTCAAGATATTATTTCAGGTGTTTTTATGATTGTTGATAAATCATTACACATTGGAGATGTTATTGAAGTTGAAGGTAGGATGGGTAAAGTTGAAGAAATTAATTTACGAACAACAAGGATTATAACAATTGATAACCGGGTGCTAATTGTGCCAAACCATTTATTTTTAACCAATAGTTTGTATAATTACACTTCAAATAGCGAAATAACAAGAGAAAATGTTGAAGTTGGAGTAGCCTATGGAAGTGATTTGCAATTGGTTAAAAAGATTCTGCATCAAGCTGTTGCCTCGCATAAAGATGTTCTAGAACTCCCTAAACCGGTAGTTTTATTTATGGATTTTGGAGATAGTTCCTTAAATTTTAAGGTGGCATTTTCTGTAAAAGATAGTTTTAATGCTAGATTTCCAAAAAGTGATATTCGATTCGAAATAGACCGTTTATTTAGAGAAAATAATATTCAAATACCATTCCCACAAAGAGATTTACACATTTTTCAAGATAAAAAATAAAAATAAAAATGTCAAAAATATTAATAATAGAAGATGAAGCTGCAATTCGCAGAGTATTAAAAAAAATAATTTCTGAAGAGAACGATACCTACCAAGTTGAAGAAGCTGAAGATGGTTTGGTTGGAATTGATATGATATCTAAATCTGATTTTGATTTGGTCTTATGCGATATTAAAATGCCGAAAATGGATGGCGTTGAAGTACTTGAAAGAGTTAAAATTTTAAAACCTGAAATTCCAATTGTTATGATTTCTGGACACGGTGATTTGGATACTGCAGTAAATACAATGCGCTTAGGAGCATTTGATTATATTTCAAAACCACCAGATTTAAACCGTTTATTAAATACCGTTAGAAACGCACTTGATAAAAAAGAGTTGGTTGTTGAAAATAAACTTTTGAAGAAAAAAGTGAGCAAAAAATATGAGATGATTGGTGATAGTGAAGCTATAACTCATATTAAAACAATGATTGAAAAAGTAGCACCAACTGATGCACGTGTATTTATTACAGGGCCAAACGGTACAGGAAAAGAATTAGTAGCACATTGGTTACACGAAAAAAGCGAAAGAACAAAAGGGCCTATGGTTGAAGTGAACTGCGCAGCAATTCCTTCAGAATTGATTGAAAGCGAGTTGTTTGGTCACGTAAAAGGTTCATTTACTGGAGCAAATAAAGATAGAGCTGGTAAATTTGAAGCTGCAAATGGTGGAACTATTTTTTTAGACGAAATAGGAGATATGAGTCTTTCAGCACAAGCTAAAGTTTTAAGAGCTTTACAAGAAAATAAAATTTCACGTGTTGGTAGTGATAAAGATATAAGAGTTGATGTTAGAGTAATAGCAGCAACTAATAAAGATCTAAAGAAGGAAATTAATGAAGGTAATTTCAGAGAAGATTTGTACCATAGACTTGCTGTAATTTTAATTAATGTTCCAGCTTTGAATGAAAGAAGAGAGGATATTCCACTTTTAATTCAATTTTTCGCAGAACAAATAGCAAATGAACATGGTACAGCTGTAAAATATTTTTCACAACAGGCAATAGAATTATTACAAAATTATGACTGGACAGGGAACATAAGAGAGCTTAGAAATGTAGTTGAGCGGCTTATAATTTTGGGGGAAAAAGAAGTTTCTGAAAACGATGTTAAATTGTTTGCAAGTAAATAATAAATTAAAAATCCCGCAATAGCGGGATTTTTAATTTATTTAATATAATTTTTTGAACTTAGTTGGATTTACTTCGTGCATAATAGCATAAATAGATTCAAAAATATCTTCAGCATTTGGTTTTGAAAAATAATCGCCATCAGTACCATAAGCAGCTCTGTGTTCTTTTGCTGTTAAAGTAATTGGTTTGCTATCTAAATAGTCATAAGCGTTTTGCTTTTCTAAAATTTCATTTAACAAATAAGCTGAAGCTCCTCCAGGAACATCTTCATCAATAATAATAAGTCTATTCGTTTTTTGGATACTTTTTACCACATCATGATTATTATCAAACGGGAGTAAACTTTGAGCATCAATAATTTCTATATCAATATCAACTTGTGCTAAATCATTTACTACATCTTGTACAATTTTTAAAGTTGAACCATAAGAAACAACTGTAATATCAGCACCTTCTTTTATAGTTTCAACAACCCCAATTGGAGTTTTAAATTCACCAAAATTGTTAGGTAATTTTTCTTTAAGTCGGTAACCATTTAAATTTTCGACAATTAGTGCAGGTTCGTCACATTCTAATAATGTATTGTAGAATCCAGCAGCTTTCGTCATATTTCTTGGAACTAAAATATTCATTCCTCTTAATGAATGTACAATTGCTCCCATTGGTGAACCAGAATGCCAAATTCCTTCTAATCTGTGCCCACGTGTTCTTATAATTAGGGGTGCTTTTTGTTTCCCAGCTGTTCTATAATGAAGTGTAGCTAAATCATCACTTAAAATTTGTAAAGCATATAGTAAATAATCTAAATATTGAATTTCAGCAATTGGACGTAATCCTCTTAATGCCATTCCAATACCTTGTCCAACAATAGTAGCTTCTCTAATTCCTGTATCCGTAATTCTAAGTTCACCATATTTTTCTTGAAGACCTACTAATCCTTGATTTACATCACCAATATTTCCAGCGTCTTCACCAAAAATAAATACATCGTTGTGTTTTGAAAAAAGGGTGTCAAAATTATCTTTTATAATAATTCGTCCATCAACTAGCTCAGCATTTTCACTGTAAGTTGGAAGTACCTCTTTTGAAAGACTTACTTTTTTATCAGTTTGACTATATAAGTGAGAACTGTAACTTGGTTGTTTTGTTTTTATATAAGTAGTAATCCAATTTTGTAATTGAGTTTTTTCAATTAAATTCTCATCTCTAACATACACAATAATTTTTCTAGCTGTAGATAAAAGATCTTTTCTTGAAGGTTCAAGAATTGACAATAAATCATTTTTAAGTTTCAATATAAAAGCTTTGTTTTTGCTTTTTTCTGAAAGATTATTAAGAATATTAATTAATATGTTTTTTTCTTCTTTTATAGGATTTAAAAAAGCATTCCAAGCTTCTCTTCTGGCTTGACTTACTTCTTTTTTAGCGTCTTTTTCAATTTTAATTAATTCTTCTTCAGAATCTATAAACTTTAGGGTATTGTTATTTTCATCTTGCAAATTAAATTCAATAATCCAATCACGCATTTTAACAATACAATCATTTTGTTTCTCCCAAATTAAACGTTCTTTACTTTTGTAGCGTTCGTGTGAGCCTGAGGTAGAATGACCTTGAGGTTGTGTTAAATCTTTTACGTGGATTAATACGGGAACATGTTCTTCACGAGCTATTTTAGAAGCTTTGCTATATACATCAATTAATTTAGGGTAGTCCCAACCTTTAACTACAAATATTTCATAACCATTAACTTCATTTTCTCTTTGAAATCCTTTTAAAATTTCAGAAATACTCTCTTTTGTAGTTTGATATTTTGCCGGTACAGAAATACCAAAATCATCATCCCAAACATTAATAACCATAGGAACTTGTAATACACCTGCAGCGTTTATGGTTTCAAAAAATACACCTTCCGAAGTACTAGCGTTTCCAATGGTTCCCCAAGAAATTTCATTTCCATTGTTAGAGAACTTACTATTTTTTATTTCCGAAAGATTTCTATAAAGTTTTGATGCATATGCCAATCCTAACATGCGAGGCATTTGCCCTGCTGTTGGAGAAATATCACTACTTGAATTGTATTGTTCAGTTAAGTTTTTAAAATGCCCTTTTTCATCTAAACTATGTGTAGCAAAATGGCCTCCCATTTGGCGTCCACCGGACATTGGATCAGCATTAATATCAGCGTGAGCATATAAACCTGCAAAGAATTGTTGAGGTGTAAGTTCACCAATAGCCATCATAAAAGTTTGATCCCTATAATATCCTGATCTGAAATCACCTTTTTTAAATGCCTTTGCCATTGCCAGCTGAGCTACTTCTTTTCCATCGCCAAAAATACCAAATTTAGCTTTACCTGTTAAAACTTCTCTACGACCTATTAGACTACATTCTCTGCTTAATACAGCGATTTTATAATCTTGTAGTACTTCTTGTTTAAATTGATTAAAAGAAAGTGGTTCTAGGTTTGTAGATGAAGATTTTACACTCATATTTTTGATTTTTTTTAGTTTTGCAAACTTACAATTTTTAAATGAAATTTAAAAATCACTAGTAAAAGTTGAATTAAACTTAAAAATTCAGTTAAAAATATTGATAAACTTGTGAATTATTTAATGATTTTTAAAAAGTGGGATGATAATCTTTAATTTAATAAAATCCTCTTTTTACAAAATTATAAATTCTTTTGGGATTTATAACCAATACAAATCTTATTTTAGAACTATAACTTGGTTGAGATATTTCCCATCCTAAATTTGAATGTAGCGGGAAATAGACTTCTAAGATATCTTGTATAAAATTCAAACGTAAGCCGTTTTCATGAGCAAAATATACTTTTTGATTTTTGTTTTTCACAAAACCTACATCATTATATACTTCAAGCCACCTCCATAATCCAACACTAGTGTTTATAGTACTTAGCCATTCATTTCCGTAGGCAACAGGTAGTTTGGATTTAAAACCACCTTCGTTAATAATAACTTGTTGGCTGAAAAAACCTGAAGTTTCTGATCTTCCTAAATAATCATATTGGAATAAATAATCGCTAGGTCTATCTAGTGCGAAACTAAAAAAATCTGATTCGGTTTTGTTACTTAAAAAAGCACCGGCAAAAATTCTAAAATCAAATTGTCTATTTGTATCGGTAAGTTTTCTGTAATGACCAGTTAATGAAATTTTGCTGAATTTTTCAGATACTTGAATTCCAGTTGAAAATCGTACATCCTCAATAATTTCAGGTTTTGAATAACCATAACTTAAATTGAAAACTTTGTATTTGTTTGATTCACGATATTCAATTTGGGTGGGTGATTTTTCACGATCCACTAATGTATAAGATGCAGAAATGGCATTACTACTAACATCTCTTAAACTTTTTCGTTTAAATTCAAGTAAAGCAAAAGGAGTAAGAGTATTATATGATAAGTCTTCTGCATAATGAAAACTACTACCAAAGATTCCAGCTACAAATTTATTTACTTTTTTATCTTCAGGAAGGTATTCATATTTTAATGCAAAAGACCCTGAAAGTGTTTTGCTAGTTGTTCCATATGAAGGTGTTACTTTATAATTGAAACTTTTATCTAATATTGTTTTATTTGACAGCGTTAAACCTAAAACAGCGCCATCATAGTAATTATATCTAAACTCAGGTGTGTAAAAAAATTGATTGTAATATGGGTTTTCAATATCTTTCATGAATTTTAATTGAAAAGGTCTATTGAATATTTTTTTATCAACACTTTTCCAATTATTTCTCAAATTAAACTCTGGTAAAAGTGATTCATAATTTAGAGAGAGTTTATCAAATCCGTTTTTAGGAATTGTAATTTTTGAAATTGAATCAATTCCTGTTAGCCATTTAGTGAATTTAATTTCTTTATTATTAATTCCGTAGAGCTGAATAGGGGTAGTAAAACTTCTTTTATTTAAAATAGTGACATCTAATGAATCCTTGTTTTTAGTAATTTTTTGAATGGTATAGTCTACCTTTTTATTGGTTTTTAAATATTCATTTTCAAACCAAGAAATGTCTTTTTCTGTTTTTGATTTTAAAAAATCAATAAACGAATTACTCTGAACTTTAATACCTGAATTTTTATTAGAAAAATCCCAAATAATGGATGGCATGGAATTGTCTTCTAAATAAGTTTCTAAATATTTTATACCTAAACCAGCCTTATATTTGTTAACAATTTTTCTATTAAAATTGGAAAGAGAATCTGCATGGGTAGTTAAAGGTTGATCTATATTTTTTCGTGCAGCAAATTGGTAAACAAAAGGATATTTTTCGTTAAAGTTAATTTTAGCTAAATTAAAACCTTTAATACCCCATACTTCTGAAATATTTCCAATAGCTTTAACTTCAGGGTAATATCGTTCTACATACTTAATCATTAAATAAGTTTGTAAACCATCTGCTAACCAATAATCTTCTCTTTTGTTAAATAAAAAGAGTTCATCAATATATTTTTTTGATAGTACTTTAAATTGTTGAATATCCCATTCAAAAGCATCGCTATAAGCAGCTAAAAAAGAAGGGAGTTGGTTAAACCCATACACGGGGTTTTTATCATAATCTATTTTATTTATCAATAATTTTTCATTTGGAAATTTCCCTAAAAATGTTTGAATAAAATAGAACTCTCTTTTTAAAATACTATACTTAAGATTGTAATCTAGTTTTTCAGAATCTAAGTTTGTAGTTATTAAAATATCTTCAAAATTATAATGAATAAAATTATTATTTTTAGTGATATTTAATTCAATATCTAATCTGTTTTTACCAACTAAATTGTAGATATTAAAGTTCTCATCAGATATGACTGATGATGTTAAATTAGAATTCACCTCATACTCTTTTGGAACTTTAAGATTGATCTGATAATTAGTAAAATCAATATACAAATCATCCATATCCAGATTGTTATAAGTTTGCCAATCTGTACTAAAATTCGCTGGAGCTAAATACCAATATTTTAAATTATAACTGAAATAGCTTGCACCATAACTAGTGAATTTGTCATTAGGAATTTTAACAATATAGGTTGCTGTTATTTTTACTGAATCATCAGGATTCAAAGGTTGAATTAAATTTACTTTTAAAATATCTGGATTTTCATCCGTAATTTCCCAAGTGGCATTATCATAATTTACAGAAATACTGTTTATAGTTGTATTTCCTCTATTTTTTTCATTCGTAAAATGAAATGATTTTGAATAATTTTCTATAAAACGCTTTGCTAAGGGTGTATTTTTGTCTTTGTAAGCATTTGCCCAATTATGAAAATAGACCTCATTTAAAATGCTATCTGATTTATTATAAAAAGTGGTTTCTTGTTTAATTTTAAGTTCGTTTGTTTCAATATTTAAAGTTGCAGAAATACTAATGTTGTTAGTTTGTGCATATGCAAACAAACTAACAAAATAAGTTAAAACAATTAAAAATAGATTCTTTTTCAAGCTAGTAATATTAAAAATTTGGACTTAAACTGTATTTTTTATAGAAAGTGTCTATCACTTCTAAAACTTCATCTTCTGTATCAACAATTGAGATTAGATCTAAATCTTTTGGACTAATATTTCCTTCTTCAAGTAAGGTGCTTTCTATCCAGTCCATTAGGCCAGTCCAAAATTTTCTTCCAACTAAAATAATAGGAAATTTTCCAATTTTTTTTGTTTGTATTAATGTAATTGCTTCAAAAAGTTCGTCCATAGTTCCAAAACCACCTGGCATTACAACAAAACCTTGAGAGTATTTAACAAACATTACTTTTCGAACAAAAAAGTAGTCAAAATCTAAGCTTTTATCGGAATCTATATATGGATTGTCATGTTGTTCAAAAGGCAATTCAATATTCAATCCAACTGATATTCCTTTTCCTCTTTTTGCACCTTTGTTACCAGCTTCCATAATTCCAGGACCACCACCAGTAACAACTCCATAGCCGTGTTGTGTTAATTCATAAGCAATGCTTTCAGCCAATTTATAATATTTATGGTCCGGTTTTGTACGTGCAGAACCAAAAATAGTTACACAAGGACCAATTTTTCCTAAACGTTCAAATCCATCAACAAACTCAGCCATTATTTTAAATATAGCCCAGGAATCGTTGGTTTTAATTTCGTTCCAAGTTTTTTGTTTAAATTTTTCTCGTATTTTTTTTTCTTCGTTAGGTATCATATATTTCTGAATATCAATTTTGCTGCTAATTAACAGTTTTTTTTATTAGTTTTCTAATTTAATTCTTTTTTTAAGAATTGTGCAGTATAACTTTTTTTATGTGTACTTACTTCTTCTGGAGTCCCAAAACAAATTAATTGCCCACCATTTTTACCACCTTCCATTCCAATATCAATAACGTGATCTGCTAGTTTTACAACATCTAAATTATGCTCTATAACAAGAAGCGTATTCCCTTTATTGGTTAATTTATTTAAAACTTCCATTAATACACGAATATCTTCAAAATGAAGTCCTGTAGTTGGTTCATCTAAAATATAAAAAGTATTTCCGGTATCTCTTTTAGATAATTCTGAAGCTAATTTTATACGCTGTGCTTCACCACCAGAAAGTGTTGTAGATTGCTGACCAAGTGTAATGTAACCTAGGCCTACATCGTGAATTGTTTTTAGACTACGGTATATTTTAGGAATGTTTTCAAAAAATTCAACAGCATCATCAATTGTCATATTTAAAACATCTGAAATCGATTTCCCTTTGTATCTAATTTCTAACGTTTCTCTATTAAAACGTTTGCCTTGGCAAGTTTCACATTCAACATGAACATCAGGTAAAAAATTCATTTCAATAACGCGAACTCCACCACCTTGGCAAGTTTCGCATCTTCCACCTTTTACATTAAATGAGAATCTTCCAGGTTTGTATCCTCTAATAGATGCTTCACTTGTTTTTGCATATAAACTTCTAATTTCGCTAAATACCCCAGTATAAGTTGCTGGGTTTGAACGTGGTGTTCTACCAATTGGCGATTGGTCAATTGCAATTACTTTATCTATGTGTTCTAACCCTTTGATAGATTTATAAGGCATTGGTTTTTTAACTCCTCGGTAAATATGTTTATTTAATATTGGGTACAGTGTTTCATTTATTAATGTAGATTTTCCACTTCCAGAAACACCAGTTACACAAATAAGTTTTCCTAGAGGAAAATCAACAGTCAAATTTTTTAAATTGTTTCCAGTTGCACCAGATAATGTAATGGTATGTCCATTTCCTTTTCTTCTTTTTTTAGGAACTTCAATTTTTTTTGTGCCATTTAAATAATCGGCTGTTAATGTTTTATGTTGTTTTAATTCGGCAAAAGTTCCTTCACTCACAATTTCACCTCCAAAATGACCAGCGCCAGGACCTATATCTATTACATAATCAGCATGTTCAATCATATCTTTATCATGCTCAACAACAATAATAGAATTTCCAACATCTCGTAAAGCAATTAAAGAATTTATTAATTTTTTATTGTCTCGTTGATGCAAACCAATACTAGGTTCATCTAAAATATAAAGTACACCAACTAATTGAGAACCAATTTGCGTTGCTAATCTAATGCGCTGTGCTTCGCCACCGGATAATGATTTTGAGCTTCTATCAAGCATTAAATAATCCAAACCAACATTTAATAAAAATTGGATTCTTGTTCTAATTTCTTTTAATATTTCTGAAGCTATTTTTAGTTGTTTACTATTTAATTTTTCTTCAATTGTAGCAAACCATTCTGCCAATTCTGAAATGTCTAATTGTGCTAAATCAGAGATGTTTTTTTCGTTTATTTTAAAATATAAAGCTTCTTTTTTGAGTCGTTTTCCGTTACAGGTCTCACAATTTATTTCATCCATAAACTCTTTAGCCCATCGTTTAATTGAAGTAGATTCACTTAAATTATACTGACTTTCAATAAAGCTAATAATTCCTTCAAAATCAATTTCATAAGTACGAGTTACACCCATTACTTTGGAATCTATTTTAAATTTCTCATTTCCACCGTTTAAAATGATTTCTAATGCTTCTTTTGGAATTTTTGAAATAGGATCGGTTAATTGAAATTTATAACGATCGGCAATTAATTGAAGTTGTTTAAAAATCCAACTTGTTTTTTGTTCACCAATAGGTACAATTCCACCACTTTTTATGGAAAGTTTTGTATTAGGAATTATTTTTTGAAGATTAACTTTATTTGTTTTTCCTAACCCATTACAGGTTTCACAGGCTCCTTTTGGGGAATTAAACGAAAAATTATTAGGTTCTGGGTTTGGATAAGAAATACCAGTTTCTGGACACATTAAATCACGACTAAAATACCGAGGAATATTAGTTTCATGTTCTAAAACCATTAAAATATTTTCACCAGAGTATAAAGCTGTTGTAATGGTTTCTTCTAGCCTTTTTTCAGAAGCACTATTTACCAATAATCGATCAATTACAATTTCAATATCATGCATTTTGTAACGATCTAAACGCATTCCTTTTTCAATATCTACAATCTCTCCATCTACACGAACTTTAACAAAACCTTGTTTAGCAATTTGTTCAAAAAGTTCACGATAATGCCCTTTCCTTGATTTTATGATTGGCGCAAGTATTACAATTTTTTTATCTTCAAAATCTTTTAAAATAAGTTCTTTTATTTGCTCATCACTATAACTCACCATCTTTTTATTGGTATTATAGGAATAAGCATCACCTGCACGCGCAAATAATAATCGTAAAAAATCGTAAATTTCGGTAATAGTACCAACCGTAGAGCGCGGACTTTTATTCGTTGTTTTTTGCTCAATTGAAATTACAGGTGAAAGTCCATCTATTTTGTCAACATCAGGTCGTTCTAATCCACCTAAAAATTGACGCGCATAAGCTGAAAAAGTTTCAATATACCTTCGCTGACCTTCAGCATAAATGGTATCAAAAGCTAATGATGATTTTCCGCTACCGCTTAAACCAGTAATTACTACCAGTTTTTCTCTGGGAATGCGAACATCAATATTTTTTAAATTATGAACTCGCGCTCCAAGAATTTCAATATACTCTTCGTGTTTTATCATTAGATTTTTGGAAAGTTGCAAAGTTAAAAAAATGTAACTACAATTTTGGTAAAGACGTATATCTTATTTTGAAAATTAGTATATTGCGTTAAAATTATAGGCTTTTGAAGATGATTGATTCATTACGACATTATTTTGAAAAACACGGATTTGCAGTTTCATCAAGATTTGCAGATAGATTAGGCATGAGAGTGTCTAATGTGCGCTTATTTTTTATATATATATCGTTTGTGACGTTTGGGTTTTCCTTCGGAATATATTTAACGTTGGCCTTTTTGCTTCGATTGAAAGATATGATTTACACCAAAAGAAATTCAGTATTTGATCTTTAATAAATTATGGTTGTAAAAGCAAAATTATATATTTCATTAATTTTATTAACTTCGGTTTTAATAGTTGGTATTAGTGGTTTTATAATTATTTCTAATGAATCATTTATTGATTCGTTGTATATGACCGTAATTACCATGTCAACAGTTGGTTTTGGTACACTCCACGAATTAAATCAAACAGAAAAACTATTTACTATTGTTTTAATAATTTTAAGTATTGGTGTTTACGGTTATTCAGTAACCGCTTTAACGGAATATTTAGCTAATGATAATTTTTTTCAAAATTTAAAATATAAAAAAATGCAACAAAAAATTCAAAAATTACAGAATCATACTGTTGTGTGTGGCTACGGAAGAAATGGCAGACAAGCAGTAGCAAAACTTAAAAAATTTAACATGCCCTGTGTGGTAATTGAGAAAAGTAAAACTATTATTGAAGAGTTAGGGTTTAATAATATATTATACGTTGAAGGTGATGGAACCGATGATAAAGCATTAAATGAAGCAGCTATTTTAAATGCAAAAAGCTTAATTACGGCGCTACCATCAGATGCTGATAATTTATTTGTAGTGCTTTCTGCAAGGCAAATAAATAAAGATTTTATTATTATTAGTAGAGCTTCTAATGAATCATCCTATAAAAAATTAAAAATTGCTGGAGCAACAAATGTTATTATGCCAAATAAAATAGGTGGTGAGCATATGGCATCATTAGTTGTAACACCTGATTTGGTTGAGTTTGTTGATAAACTAACTATTAATGATGAAGGGTCTACCAACTTAGAAGAAATTTCTGTTAACGATTTACCAACAGAATTTTTAAATAAAACAATTTTAGATTTAGATGTACGCAAAAAGTCTGGTTGTAATGTAATAGGTTTTAAAACTTCTGATAATAAATACATTATTAATCCAGAAGTAACTACCATTTTAGAGCCTAATGCTAATTTAATTGTGTTAGGACGCCCAAGTCAGATTAAGAAATTGCGTGAAGTTTTTAATTAATAAATCATTTTTAATTATATGGAATTAACTTTAATGCTTAAAATTTGTAGCACTTTCTTTTTTTTACCATATTGCGGCTACTTTAATAAATTCACCTTAAAATTATGAATAAAAAATTTCTTTCCTTACTGTTATTAATAGTCCCATACGTGTTAAAAGCACAAGAAAAAGGCATCGATGAAAAAATAAATGATTGGTTTGAGCCAATAACAGAAGTATGGGAAGGCATCGTTTTTTGGGAAGTCCCTTTTATTGAAATTCCACTAGTTGTAGTTTTATTAGTTTTAGGAGCTTTATTTTTTACCATATATTTTAAGTTTATTAATATTAGAAGAATATTTTTAGCAATTGGCGTTGTTAGAGGTAAATATGATGATGCGGAAAACCACGGACTTGAAAAATCTGAAATATATGTAGTTGATGGAGATAATCCAGATACTATTAAAGATGAAAGTAAAGAAGGAGAGGTTAGTCATTTTCAAGCATTGGCAACGGCAGTTTCAGGAACTGTTGGTTTAGGAAATATTGCGGGTGTAGCTTTAGCAATTTCTATAGGTGGTCCTGGAGCAACATTTTGGATGGTTGTAGCTGGATTACTTAGTATGTCTACCAAATTTGTAGAATGTACTTTGGGTGTTAAATACCGTGATGTTGGACCAGACGGAACTGTTTACGGGGGCCCAATGTATTATTTATCAAAAGGACTTGGTGAAAAAGGATACAAAAAATTGGGTAAAGTGTTAGCCATTGTTTTTGCAATATTATGTGTTGGAGCATCATTTGGTGGAGGGAATGCGGTACAATCTAATCAAGCAGCAGAACAATTAGCGGCTATGATGGGAATGCAAGGTGGATCAACAGGAACAATAATAGGTGTTGTTTTAGCTATTGTAGTTGGATTTGTTATAATTGGAGGAATAAAAAGAATTGCTTCGGTTACAGAAAAAGTTGTGCCTTTTATGGCAGTAATATATATAGCTGCTTGTTTAGTAGTAGTTTTTAGTAATTTTAGTTATATAGATGATGCACTTGCTTTAATAGTAAGAGAAGCGTTTAGCCCTAGTGCTGGAGTTGGAGGTTTCTTTGGTGTATTAATTACAGGATTTAGACGTGCCGTTTTTTCAAATGAAGCAGGTGCAGGTTCAGCTGCAATAGCACACTCAGCAGTTAAAACAAATTATCCAGCATCAGAAGGTTTAGTTTCATTATTAGAACCTTTTATTGATACAGTAATTATTTGTACACTAACAGCCTTAGTAATTATATTTTATAACAGTGGAGGAATTTTTGAATACGGTGGAAATGGAGCTGGTTCTGTAATTATTGACGGTGTAGCTGTAGGTGGAGTTAATTTAACTTCAATGGCATTTGAATCTGTAATTCCTTGGTTTCCTTATGTGTTAACATTGGCAGTTGTTTTATTTGCAATATCAACAATGATTTCTTGGTCTTATTACGGATTACAATCTTGGAAATTTTTATTTGGAAGAAGTAAAATAGCAGATATTACTTATAAAATATTATTTATTGCATTTATTATTATTGGTGCAGCAGCTTCTATGCAAGCGGTATTTAATTTTTCAGATGCAATGATTTTGGCACTTGTTTTTCCAAATATGATTGGACTTCTAATCTTATTTCCAGTGGTTAGAGATGAATTGGTTAAATACTTAAAAGCAATTAATATAAAACTGACATTTTTTAAGTAATTAAAAAATACAAATAAATTTTCAATCCCATTTCAGGTGTAATAGATGCCAATGAAATGGGATTTTGTTTGTTATAAGCTATAAAGTGTTATTAATATTACATAGCTGATTGTTAACAATTTATAACGATTTATTAGCTAAATATAGCACTCAGTAAAATTTATAAAAAAAAACCTTAGTTTCCTTGAAAAGTTTAGTATCTTTAATATTGAAATTATGAAATAATAATTTGTAATTTTAACTTTGAGATACATCAAAAGTTTATCAACGTTTAAACCTCAAAAATTGTTTTTCATCCCTTCAATAGTTTAAAAATAAATTAAATAATGTTATGCGTTAAATTATTTCTAAATAATTAAAATTACTACGTATGAAAATATTGTTTATTTAAATTTTTACTATCCCCAAAAATTGTAACCTCAATTTATCACTCCTTATTATAAAGTATTAGAACTTTATTTGATACATACAGTATGTTTAAACCATTTTAATTGGTTGAACTGTTGTTAAGTTTCATCTTTGGTTCAGCATGCTTGTACATTTATAATAAGATTTTATTAACTAATTATTTAAAACTATTATTATGAAAAATTTACTTAAAATCCTTTTAGGATTATCTTTAGTACTGTTTGCTATATCTTGTAATAATGATGATGCTACAGAAATTATACCAGTACAACAATTACAAGATGTTGTATTTGATATCAATAATTTTATACCAGATGCAAGTAAAAATTTATTTGTTTCAAAAGATAATTTAGATAATGACCCATTAATACCTGATTGTTCAGATTTAGAACCTTCTTATGTTGTTATAGATATAAGTGGAACTGAATACACATTACAATTAGTAACTTTAAATGATAAAACAGAAACCGAAGTTGTAAAATTACCAGCAGGACCTTATGTTATTAATGAATTTATAGTATATGCTGCTGATGGTACTGCTATATGGGCATCACCTATGATGGGTAGTTATTATCAAAATTTATGGCAATTAAGAGGTGTAAATCAACTTGAATTTATAGTTCTAGAATTTGAGAAGTTAAAAGTAGAATTAGATGTACTTTGTTATAGACCTTATGATTATGAAAGATTTGGGTTTGCTTGGTTTGCTTATACAAAAATAGAAATTCATACAGTATGTTTCTTTGGAGATATTTGTACGAAGTTTTATGAAGAATTTCATGCAGAGGGAAGTCCTTATTTTGGACAAGACTATGATGGTTATGATTTTCCAGCAATATTTTATGTTAATGTTAAAAATGAAGCTGGAGCTATTGTTAATGATAATACTCCAGTTGAAGGTGTATTTCCTAATAGTAACTTAAGTTGGTTTGGTTTAGGTTCACCACTATGTATAGAGTATCCAGACGTTGTGGGAGTTCCTGAAACATTTACATTTGAAATTATGTTAAAAATGCCTAGTGGAGCTTGGGAATTAGTTTATACAGGAGGATTTGATGATACAGCGATGTCTAACAATGATGGTTTAGATGGATTTGGTGGTACTGATGGTGTATTTGATTTTGTTGTAGGTAATTGTTCTTATGATGGAAATGATGCTAATGTAGAATTACCAGCTTATTTACCAATACCAATTAGTGCTGATATGGTTACTTCTTGGGGACCACAAGGATTTGACATCTTTGAATTTTATATGACATTTAGTAATTATAATCCAGGACCTATCCCTGGCTTATTTGATGAAGCAACTTATAGAACATTATGTGGTGAAGAGGAAGTAAATATTATAGTACCAGGAAATTATTTTGTTGAATTTTATTCATCATTAGATTATTTGGAACCTACCTCTTTAATTCCTGCACCATACAATGCATATCCTTGGGGATCAATGAACTATTTAGCTAATAATTGTGGTATTGTTGATGGAATTCCTACAACATATACATGGCAAGAGGTACAAGAAGCCGTTTGGTATATAATGGATCCGGATAATACTGTATTAGGTGTAAATAATCAATTAGCTCAAGACTCAATGGCTAACGCAGATTTTGTGCCTTCTGTTGGTGACTTTGCTTGTGTATTGGTTGTTCCGTTTGAAATAACTAATGGTACTAGAGCAGCTGCAGCAACTGCATCTCAATTATTATTAATGAGAATAGACCCTTGATAAAGTTTGAATAGAAACTTAACATATAATTATTAAATAAATAAAATTCTAAGTTTAAT
>NZ_CALAEQ010000108.1 GCF_937891065.1 uncultured Lutibacter sp.
TTCATTCCTTCAAAAATATCATTTACTCGTAAGCTTATAGTACCTTTTCCATCTAACACATTTAAACTAGCGCCAGTATTTATCATCCACATTGGATCAACTTTAAACTGTATAGATTCTCCACCACCTCTGTACATTGCAAATAATTGAAAACGTAGATTTTTAGTTGCTTTGAAATTATTACTTACTCTAAAATTTACTGAATTATTTGTAATCTCAAGCTCTTCACCATTTGCAATTCCACTCTCTTTTTGAGTGTATAAATCGAAACTTGTATTTACTCTCCACCAATCTGCAAATTTATGATTGCTTGATATTTCAAACCCATAACGATTATTACTTTCAGTATTGAAATAAGATATTTCAACATTATTTTCATCAAATGGATCTTTGTTTAAAACTCTTGTTATGTTATCATTTACTCTTCTATAAAAAGTTCCTAAAGTAAATGAACCTTTTTCATATTGACGTGTATAGTTTAATTCAAATGAATTTGTGAATTGAGGTTTCAAATTTGGATTTCCAACAGAAGTAATTTGTGGCGTACTCCATTCTCTAATAGGATTTACTTGACCAATTGATGGACGATCAACTCTTCTACTATAACTTAATTGATATTGATTTTTTTCAGAAGGATTGAATGTTAAAAATGCGGAAGGATAAATTGAAAATATTTCATCAGTATAATTAGCTATTTCACTTCCTTTTACAAATGCTCCATCAACTTCATATTGCTCTAAACGAGCGCCTAATTGCATTGATAATTTATCAAATTTTTGATTAAAATTAACATAACCGGAATAAATACTTCTATCGTATTTAAATGAAGAATTATCTACATTTAGTTGTGTTGTGACTCTATTATTTTTTGTGTCATTTATCCTAACTTCAGCACCTAGCTCTAATTTAGAATTTTCTGAAAGTGGGTTTGTATAATCAATATTAAGCAACGTTGTACTTCTATCATTTTCAATTATATCATTGTAATTTAAGTACAAATCATTAGGGTCAATTAATTCATTATAATCTGTATTTTCTGGCTGGTCTGAATTTGAATAATTAGCTTCTAATTCTAAATTATGCCCTTTCTTTTCAAAATCTAATGTGTAATTTAAATTATAAGCAGCTGAATTGCTTTCACCGTTAACTACCATTGGGCTGTTAGTATCGAGAATTGAATTAAAATACACCATTGTATTTCCTCTAAAAGTATTGTCTGATTTATTTTGAGTTGTATAAAAAGAGATGGTATTTTTTTCATTTAAATATATATCAGCACCTATTTTTAGTAAGTGACTAATACCATTGTCTAAAAATAAAAAATCTTGAACGGAATTATTATCCAATCTAGTTACTTTACCATAATTTTCACTTTTACCATCGTTTATCCCATAGTTCGCAAAGAAATTCACTTTTCCAGTTTTTAAATTCATATCTAATGAACCATTAAAACGAGTGTTTTCTCCAACTGTTAAACCTGTGTTAACTGAACCGTTGAAACCTAAATTTGCATTTTTGTGTAAAACAATATTTATAATTCCGCTCATTCCTTCAGGATTGTATTTAGCAGAAGGATTGGTAATTAATTCTACACTTTTTATAGAAGTTGAAGGTATTTGTTTTAGCAACTGAGCAGCATCAATATTTGTTGGTTTTCCATCGACTAAAACGCGCACATTTTCATTTCCGCGAAGACTAATATTTCCTGTTTGACTATCAACTGAAACAGATTGTACATTATTTAATAATTCTGAGGCTGTTGTACCTGCCGAAGTTAAATCTTTACCAACATTAATAACTTTACGGTCAATTTTTTGCGTAACTGTTGAGGTTTCTGCAATAATAGTTACTTCATCTAATTTAGAAGCTTCTTCTTTTAAAGCAATAGTTCCTAAATCTATTCTTGAATTTGTTCTAGTTATTGAAATTTTTTTCACTTCAGTTTTGTATCCAATAAATTGTATTTCAACAATGCTTTCACCTTCGGAAATTTGCTTAATGATAAAACTACCATTATCGTCAGTTATTCCACCAGTAGTTATTTTATTGCTTGTGTCTTTTATTACAATGCTAACATAGGGTAGCGTTTCATTTGTAGTCGCATCTATAACCTTTCCTGAAATTGATCCGGTTTTTAGATTAGTGTTTGAAGGAAGTTGAGCAGAAATATTTATTGAAAATATGAGACTGCATATTATTAATATTTTTTTCATTTGATTTGAGTTTTTGAATAGTAGTTCAATAGTTTTAAATAAATCTTAATTGTGAAGAAGAAGAATATCGTCTTCTATTATTCCAATTTGTACGTTTTAAGTTTGTTATTAATTGAAACGTTGATTGACTTGTTGTACAGTTTTGTGTGTTTATTGATTTCATAATAGTTAGTTTTTAAGATTTTATATTGCAAATGTATATTATTTTATAGTACTATGTAAAGCAAAGTACTATTTTATGAAATATTTAACTTTTAATTGCTATTTATATTTACAAATAATAGTGTAAGCTTTGTTGTTTATAATAGACTACGTTAAAAAATATATGTTACTTTGTTTAACATATTTTAACAGACTTTAACAAATGAATAAGAAAACTTTAGTGTTAGGAGCATCAACAAATCCTAGTAGATACTCATATTTAGCAATACAGCGATTAATTTCTAATATGCATGAAGTTAAGGCTATTGGTAGAAAAGAAGGAGAAATTAATAGTGTTAAAATTCATACAACCAAAAAAATATTTAAAGATATTCATACCATTACTTTATATTTAAATCATAAAAATCAAGTTGAATTTTATGATTATATAATTAGTCTAAAACCTAAACGAGTTATTTTTAACCCTGGAACTGAAAATATTGAATTAGAAAATTTATTATTTAAAAATAATATTGCTTTTGAAGAAGCTTGTACTTTGGTGTTGTTAGGTATTGGAGAATATTAATAAATTAGATTGCTAATGTTACAATAGTTTATTTTTAGTTATGATTAATTCATTTTGTAATTCTTCAATTTTATTTAATAAATTAAACACAACATCAATTCCTTCAATATTAACATTTAGTTCTTGATGTATTCGAATCATTTTTTCAATATCTGTAATTTTATCTTCATGAATATATTGAGACTCTTCAACTGAAATAATTTCAATTAAGCCAAATTCATTTAAACTATTAATAAATGATATTTCAATATTATAATGTTTGCATAGTTTGCTAATATGTATAAAGTTTTTTGTGTTCATTACATTCTTAATTTAGAAAGTTCGGTGAATAATTCCTTTTCTTTTTCTGTGAGTTTTGTAGGTGTAATTATTTGATAAGTAATATATAAATCGCCAAAGGATCCTTCTTTTTTATAAATAGGAAAACCTTTTCCTTTTAGTTTTACTTTTGTTCCATTTTGAGTTTCAGGTTTTATTTTTAGTTTCACTTTACCATCAAAAGTATCTACGGTAATATCCCCGCCTAATAATGCCTTGTACAAATCTAAATCTACATTGGTATATAAATTATCATTTTCTAATTTAAACTTTGTATTATTAGTTATAGAGAATTTAATATGCAAGTCACCTTTTGGCCCTCCATTAACTCCTTCGCTACCGTGACCTTTAATTTTTATGATTTGCCCATTTCTCACTCCTGCAGGTATGGTGAGTCTTATGTTTTTTCCATTTATAGTTAATGTACGTTTATGAGTTTCATAAACATCTGTTAAGTTAAGTTGTAATTCAGCATGGTAATCTTGACCTCTAAATTTAATAGAATCTCTGCTGTTACTTGATGAACGGCCTCCAAACATGGATTCAAAGAAATCTGAATAATCTCCTTCGGAAAAACTACCACCAGTTGCTTGTTGTGAATTTCGTTGGTGTTGCTGCTGTTTTTCTGCTTTCTCAAACTGCTCAGCATGTTCCCAGTCTTTTCCATATTTATCGTATTTTTTACGATTTTCATTATGGCTTAATACTTCATTAGCTTCATTAATTTCTTTAAATTTTTTTTCAGCGTCTTTATTATTTGGATTTAAGTCTGGATGGTATTTTCTGGCTAATTTTCGGTATGCTTTTTTTATATCACTTTCTGTCGCATTTTTTGCAATACCTAATATTTTATAATAGTCTATAAAAGCCATTTTTTTAATTTTTTTGGATGTAGAATCTAATTTAAAGTTACGGATTAATTTTTATTAATTATGATGTTTGTATTCATAATTGTTTTAATGTTTTTAAATTTGATTTAATCTTAAATAGGAATATTTTGTTAATTTTCATCAAATTAGTTACTGCCTAATTGTCAATTTTACTATTTTGGCTTAATATTCGACTATAAAAAACTATGAGTAAAAATAAAGTATCATTTTATTGGGCATTTAAAGAATTTATTTGGCCAAGAAAGAAAATCGTTTTAGCAGGAATAATTTTAATAATTATAAGAAGTTTAGCGGGTCTTGTACTCCCATACGCTAGTAAAAATTTAATTGATGATGTTATACCATCACAAGATATAAATGCATTAACAACTTTACTAATAATTGTTTGTTTTGCCATACTTATACAGGCAGTCAGTTCTTTTTCATTAACACGTTTATTAAGTGTTGAAGCTCAGCATTTAATATCGCTTTTAAGGGCAAAAGTTCAAAAGAAACTACTAAAGTTACCTATAAGTTTTTTTGATAATAATAAATCTGGAGCGCTTGTTTCTCGCGTAATGACTGATGTTGAAGGTGTACGAAATTTAGTTGGAACCGGATTGGTACAACTAGTTGGAGGTACTTTTACAGCCGTTATATCATTGGTTATTTTGATTAAAATTAATGCTTTAATGACCTTTTTTGTGTTAGTTCCTGTTTCAATTTTTGCGATTGTAGCGATGAAAGCATTTGGATATATTCGTCCTATTTTTAGAGCACGTGGTAAAATTAATGCAGAAGTAACTGGAAGATTAACCGAAACATTAAATGGTGTACGCGTAATTAAAGGGTTTAATGCGGAAGATCAAGAAAATAAAACTTTTGAAAAAGGAGTAGAGAGATTGTACTTAAATGTAAAAAAGAGTTTAACAGCAACTGCTTTAATTACGAGTTCTTCAACATTTTTGTTAGGATTGGCATCTGCAGGAATCATGGGAATTGGAGGCTATTTTATCATGAAGAATACAATGACGTATGGTGAATTTATTTCTTTCACTTTGTTTTTAGGTTTTATGATTGCACCAATTGTACAAATGAGTAATATAGGAAGTCAGCTTACTGAAGCAATGGCAGGATTGGACAGAACTGAGGAATTAATGAATATGACGGAAGAAGACAATGAGGAAATTAGAACTATAAAATTAGATGCAATAAAAGGAGATGTGATTTTTAAAAATGTTTCTTTCAGTTATGAAGAAAATAAAGAAGTACTGCACAATATCTCATTTGATGCTCCTTCTGGAAGTGTTACAGCTTTGGTAGGTTCATCAGGTTCAGGAAAATCTACTATTGCAGGTTTGGCAGCAACTTTTTTAAACCCTTCTAAAGGAATTGTTTCTTTAGATGGTATAGATTTGGCCACTGTTAATTTAAGTAGTTTTAGAAGCAATCTTGGAGTTGTGCTTCAAGATGATTTTTTATATGAAGGAACTATTCGTGAAAATATATTATTTCCAAGACCAGATGCTAGCGAAGAAGAATTATTGAAAGCAGTAAAAGGTGCTTATGTAAATGAATTTACAGATAGATTTGATGACGGTTTAGATACAGTTATTGGTGAGCGTGGTGTTAAATTATCGGGTGGTCAGCGCCAGCGAATATCTATTGCAAGAGCATTGTTGGCAAACCCAAAAATTATTATTTTAGATGAGGCAACTTCAAATTTAGACACTGAAAGTGAGTCTTATATTCAGAAAAGTTTACAGGAATTAATGAAAGACAGAACAACTTTTGTAATTGCGCATAGACTGAGTACCATTCAGAAAGCAGATCAAATACTAGTTATTGAAGATGGAAATATTGTTGAACGTGGTAAACACGATGGACTAATAGCTAAAAAAGGCAGATATTTTGATTTATATACGTATCAAAGTAGGATTTAAATTATTCTGTTTTTTGGATAATTATGTATAAAGTAAAAAAGCTTCTCAATTTTTTGAGAAGCTTTTTTAATAGGTAGTACCTTAGAAATTATAATTTTTCAAAAATTCCTGAAATGAAACAGGTTGTAAATCCCTAGATTCATAATGTGCTACATACGTTTTATAGTTTTTCAAAGCAAATTCTTTAATAAATGTGGATGTTTTTTTTTCATCCTTTGCATGAATGATCATCTAATAAAAAAATTGAGTTAATGATTATTTGTTTAAAGGTCTAAATATAATTAAGATATGTTGAAAATCAAAGAGATATCTAAATTTTTATAAAAACACAAAGGATGATTTTGAAATGATAAATATTTAGTAACATATTCGCTACCAAGTTTTAACAGGTTGTTTTCAGCTTTAAATGGTCATTCAAAATTTTTATGAATAATTTCC
>NZ_CALAEQ010000109.1 GCF_937891065.1 uncultured Lutibacter sp.
TTCTATGCAAGTTGCGATGGATGTTAGAAAAGAATCAGAATATTTATCTGAACATGTAATTGGCGTAGAGAATTTTCCGTTAGATTTTATTCATTCAAATTTTGCTGAAATAAATCCAGAAAAAGAATACTTCTTACATTGTGCAAGTGGCTACCGATCGTTAATTGCAGCGTCTATATTTCAAGCAAACGGTGTGAAAAAAGTAACAGATGTTAGAGGTGGATTTAAAGATATTAAAGATACTGGAGTAAAACTAACCGATTACGTTTGTCCAACTACGTTATTATAAGGTTTTTATTTCATACAAAGTATTTCAAGGAGAGTTTAATTACTCTCCTTTTTTTTGCGTAACTTTAGTTACGGCATAATCATAATAGTACAATTACATTTGGCTAAAAATCAAAAACATATAAAATGCAAAAAAAAATTAGAACAATAGTTTTACTACTAATTATTGTTTCTGTCAATTTAGGTTGTGAAAACAAACAACAAAATAAGAATCAAGTAGGAGAGACTTCAATTACACAAAGTAACTTGGGAGAAGTTATAAAAATTTCGCCTTCTGAATTTAAAGAAAAATCAATCAATCACACAATTATTGATATTAGAACACCTTATGAGTTTAATCGAGGGTATATAAAAGGGGCTATAAATATCAATTATTATGATAGAAATTTTTTAGACAATTTCAAAAATTTTGATAAAAATGAGCCTATTTTTATTTATTGTAGATCCGGAAGTAGAACATCATCAGCCTCAAGAAAATTGGTAAAAGCAGGATTTTTAAAGGTTTATGACATGCAAGGAGGAATTTCAAACTGGGCAAGAAATAATCATCAAATAGAAAAATAAATGTATAAGAAGCTAATATTTTTTGCAGTTTTATTAAGCATAATTTCTTGTGGGAATAACAAGTTTACTAAAATTGAACAAGAAGAATATATTAATAAAGGTAAAGAAATTACAAAGACTTCATTTGATGAATTAAGCACCAATTTAATGACTCAAATGAAACTTGGAGGACCACAACAAGCAGTAACCTTTTGTAATACACAAGCGATGCCTATTACACATAAAATGGCTGAAAAATTTAATGTAACTGTCAAAAGAACTTCAGATAGAGTTAGAAATTCTGAGAATAAGGCTACCGAAAGAGAATTACAAGTTATTGCAGCATATAAAACTTTGCTTGAAAATAATAGTGAACTCAGTCCAATTGTTGAAATTAATTCTGATAAAAATAAACAGTTTTACGCCCCAATTATTATAAATGAAAAATGTTTAGTTTGTCATGGAAAACCAAATGAACAATTAAATGTAAAAACAGATTCTTTGATTAAATCATTTTATCCACTTGATAAAGCAATTGGTTATAAAAATGGTGATTTAAGAGGTATTTGGAGTATAGAATTTAAAAATAATTAATATGGCAAAAGTTGTTGTTTTAGGAGCTGGAATATCTGGTCACACAGCAGTTTCTTATTTAAGTAGAGCACTAAAAAAAGGTCATGAAGTTGTAATGGTTTCGCCTAATAGTAATTTTCAATGGATACCTTCTAACATATGGGTTGGAGTTGGATTAATGACGCCTGATCAGGTTAAATTTGAACTTGCACCAGTTTATAAAAAAATGGGTGTTAATTTCAAACAAGCATTAGCTACGTCAATTCATCCTGAAGGTGATTCAGAAAATGAAAAAGGATTTGTTACTATTAAATATGTATCTAAAGAAAATGAAGGAAAGGAAGAAAAAGTAACGTATGATTATTTAATAAATGGGACAGGTCCAAAACTAAATTTTGAAGCTACAGAAGGTTTAGGCCCAAATAAATTTACACAATCTGTTTGTACTTATGATCACGCAGCACATGCTTGGGCAAAACTTCAAGAGTCTTTAAAGAAAATGGAAAATGGTGAAAAGCAAACCTTTTTAATAGGAACTGGTCATCCGTTAGCTACTTGTCAGGGAGCTGCATTTGAGTATGTTTTAAATGTTGCTTTTGAAATTAAAAAAAGAAAATTATCACATTTAGCTGATGTATGGTGGATTTCTAATGAATATGAATTAGGTGATTTTGGTATGGGAGGTGCCTATATTGAAAGAAATGGATATATAACTCCTACAAAAATATTTACGGAATCTATTTTAAAAGAATATGGAGTTAATTGGATAAAAAGGGCCGGAGTTCAAAAAGTAGAAGAAGGTAAAGTTTATTATGAAAACTTAAGAGGAGAACATCATACAAAAGAATTTGATTTTGCGATGTTAATTCCTGGATTTGCAGGAGCAGGCATGAAAGCTTTTGATAAAGAAAATAAGGATATTAGTTTGGAAGTTTTTGCAGGTAATGGAATGATGAAAGTTGATGCTGATTACACACCTAAAGCCTATGAAGATTGGAAAGCTGAAGATTGGCCATCAACATATCAGAGTGTGAAATACGATAACATATACGCTGCAGGTATTGCTTTTGCTCCACCTCATGGGATGTCTAAACCAATGGAAAGTCCAAATGGTACTAAAATATTTCCAACACCACCAAGAACAGGGATGCCTTCAGGAGTAATTGGAAAAATTGTTGCTCAAAACATTATTCATTCTATTAAAGTTGGAAAAATTGAACATCCTCATACAGCATCTATGGCAAAAATGGGAGCTGCCTGTATTGTGTCAGCTGGCTATGGATTGTTTAAAGGTCAAGCAGCTGTTATGACCGTAAATCCTATTGTGCCAGACTGGGAAAAATACCCGAAATGGGGAAGAAACATTAAAGATACTGTTGGGGTTGTAGGAACTGCAGGCCATTGGATGAAGTTATTTATGCATTATATGTTTTTATATAAAGCAAAAGCAAAACCATTTTGGTGGTTAATTCCTGAGTAGTGAATTTTGAACTAAAATTTAAATAAAATGAAAAAAAGCAAAGAAAAAACAATACCATATAGCAATATATCTTACGGAACAGAACCAACAAGATTAGTACGCTTTATGAGAGTTTGTTTCATTTATCAGGTTTATAACTTTTTTAAGTTAAATTTAAAAGTAATGAAGATTGTTGTTGGAGGTCATTCCTAATGATTTATTTTTTTATAATTTAGCAGTATCTAAAAAATCAAAAAATGACAACAATAGAAATATTAAATTTAAAATGTGGCGGTTGCGCTAATACTGTTAAAAAAGGTATTATTAGTATTGAAGGCATAAATGAGGTTAATGTTGATGTAGAAACTTCAAAAGTATATATAGACTCGATTGATGAATCAGTAATAACTTTAGTTAAAAAGAAGTTATCGAGTATGGGTTATCCAGAAATAGGAGATGACAATACCATCATTCATAAAGCTAAATCTTTTGTGAGTTGCGCTACAGGTAGAATGACTTCAGAAGAGTAAAGAATTAACGATTATATAAAAGCTCGATTAATGTGATTTAAATCACATTAATCGAGCTTTTTATATTTAATTTTCTCATTCTAAAATTATTAACCAAAAATATATAAAATGTCAAAACATTTTCAAGTACTTGTAATAGGTGGAGGTACTGCAGGAATTATGGTTTCTTCCATGTTAAAAAGAAAAAACCCTTCATTACAAATAGGTATCATTGAACCAGCTGACACACATTATTATCAACCAGCTTGGACATTAGTTGGTGCAAACACATTCGATTTTGAAGCTACAGCAAAACCAATGGCCTCATTAATTCCAAAGGGAGTAGAATGGATTAAAGAGTTTGCAGACAGTTTTGAACCTGAAAGTAATAAAGTGAAAACAAAAGAGGGAAATGAATTTTTATATGATTACTTAGTTGTTGCTCCAGGGTTAAGAATGGCTCCAGAATTGGTTGAAGGATTACAAGAGGCAATGGATAAAGGTGTGGTATGTAGTAATTATACCAATCCAAAACATACTTGGGAAACGTTAAAAAACTTTAAAGGAGGTACAGCTTTGTACACTCAACCTGCAACACCAATTAAATGTGGTGGCGCGCCTCAAAAAATCATGTATTTGGCTGATGAGCATTATAGAAAAACAGGTGTTAGAGATAAAACAGATATTGTATTTGCATTACCAAGCGGTTCTATTTTTGGAGTTAAAATAATTGCAGATACTTTGATGGAAGTAGTTGATAAAAAAGACATCAATGTTCGATTTTTTCATAAATTAGTAAAGGTTGATGCAGATAAAAAAATTGCTTGGTATGAAATTGTAAAAGATTTAACAGGAGGAGGTTGTGTTACTATTGCTGATGGCGATGTGAAATCATTAGATAAAGAAATTCAATACAATTATAAAGATGTAAAAGTTACAAGAGATGGAGATTTATATGGGATTCATTTTGAGATGATGCATTTAGCACCACCACAAGCAGCTCCTAAATTTATTCAGAATTCTCCACTTGTTTCTGAAGCAGGTTGGGTTGATGTTAATAGTAAAACAATGCAACATGTAAAATACTCAAATATTTTTGGTTTAGGTGATGCTTCTAATTTACCAACATCTAAAACTGGAGCAGCCATTAGAAAACAAGCACCAGTTGTTGTTGAAAATCTTTTGAAATTGATTGAGTCAAAGACTATAAGTTCTAAAGAATATAATGGCTATACTTCTTGTCCTTTAGTTACAGGCTATGGTAAAATGGTATTGGCTGAATTTGATTATGACCAAAATTTTGAACCAGATCCTAAATTGAAGCAGTTTCCATTAATGATTAGTGACTCCTCAAAAGAACATTGGCGTTTATGGATATTAAAAAAATACATGTTACCTTATTTATATTGGAACAAAATGATGAAAGGTATAGAAGTTTAATAAAAAAACCGAGGTATTAACCTCGGTTTTTTTATGCTAAAATTTTAAAGTAGCTCCAATTAAAAAATTTCTGGTTGCTTGCGGATAATACCCTTGTACTTCAAAAGAACTACCTGGAGTTGACCAATAATCTAAAAAAGTATACCCTCTATCAACATATTCTTTATTTAGAACATTATTTATTAAACCAGAAAATATTATAGATTTAAATATTGACTTGGTTTTTAATTCATAGGTCAAGTTAAAATCATTTATAAAGTAACTATCTAATTTTGAAGCTTTAGTGTCTGTATTACTTAAATATTGTTCTCCAACATACTTTGAAAGAATGCTGATTTGAAGGTTTTTTAGCGGAGCGTAAGAAATAGCGTTAGCAGCTATTATACTTGGGGAAAAGGCAATGTTAGTTGTTCCAATATTTTTACTTTCGCCATCTCTTTCTAGTATAAAGTTTTTAATTTTATTAGTACTTAAAGTTAAGTTTTGATTGATTGAAAGAGTGTTAGATATTTTAATGTTAGCATCAATCTCTAACCCAAAACGATAACTATCTTTTACATTTTCACGTAAATAGTCACCAACATCATTTAAACCACCAGTTTGAATTAGTTGATTTTTATATAGCATATAATAAAGGTTAGTGTTTAAGTTAAAAACCTCATTTTTTAAGCGATATCCTAATTCAAAATCATCTAAAATTTCATTGTTAACATTTGGTCCGTTTTTAAAATCATCTCTATTAGGTTCTCTGTTTCCTCTTGCATAAGAAGCGTAAACACTGTTGTTATTGTTAAATTCATATGTTAAACCTAGCTTAGGATTAAAGAATTTGTATGATTTATCAACATTTAATAAGTCTCTGCCTGAAGTAAGTCCATCTGTTTTGTAATTAACAAATCTACCTTGTAAATCAATAAAACTACTAAGCTCATCATTAAGTTTAACAGAAACTTTAGAAAATATGCTAAACTCATTTTTTTTAGCATCACTAAAATAGTAGCGATCTCTTATAGAAGCTTCTGGAGTAAATTGTTTTGCCCAAATTACTTCTCCAAAATGGTCACCAGTGTAATTACTGAATGATATCCCAGAAATAACTTCGAATTCATTTTTTTTATAATCAACATTAAAATTTGCAACATAAAAATCGTTATCTAACCATCTTCTAACAATAAGGTCTGTTGCAGGAGTTCCATACCAATCTGTATCTGTAGCTTCTACTATATTATTGTATTTCGATACAGCACTTCCTTCCTTAAATTGCTCAAAATATCCTTCACCTTTTGTGTAGTTTAAACCAAGGTTTGTAGACCAGTTATTATTTAATTTTTCATTCCAGTGTAGTTGATAATGATCTTGCCAATAGTTGTCAGTTTCATTGTCATATGTATATGGGTTTTGTTTTCTATCTTCTTTTAATTCTTCAGCACTTAAGCCATACCAAGCCTGATATGTTTTTTCTTTATTTCCAAAAGTAATAGCTTTAATTAGGGTGTTATCATCTACATAAGCTGCTTGTAAAAAATATGATTTTAAATCTGCAGAAGCTCTATCTATATAGCCATCAGAAGAAATTTTAGATAAACGACCTGAAAATTCAATGTGGTCATTTATTTTCCCAGTGCTAAATTTTACAGTGTTTTTAAAAGTGTTGTATGATCCAACAGAACTACTAATTTCTCCATAAGAATTTTCTGAGATTGCATTGGTTAATAAATTTAAACTTGCTCCAAAAGCTCCAGAGCCATTGGTTGAAGTTCCAACTCCACGTTGTAACTGCATGTTTTCAGTTGATGAAGTGAAATCACCTAAATTCACCCAAAAAGTACCTTGACTTTCAGTATCATTATATGGTATTCCATTTAAAGTTACGTTTATCCGTGAAGCATCAGATCCTCTAACTCGTATGTAAGTGTAACCAACTCCTGCGCCAGCATCAGAAGAGCTAGTTACTGATGGTAAATAGTTAAGTAACATAGGAATGTCTTGTCCTAAGTTACGTTTTTCTAATTCTTCTTTAGTAACATTGCTATGAGTTACAGGTGAAGTACTTTTTACACGAACAGCTGAAACTAAAACTTCTTCAAGCACTACAAAACTGTCTGACATGTCAATTGAAATAAATGAGTTCTCAGTTAAATTCCCTTTAATTTCCTTTGGCTTACTAATTGAACTTATTACCAAAATATAATTTCCTTCTTTTAAATCTAAAGAAAATTGCCCATTATTGTCAGTTGTTGTTCCAATTTCGGTTCCTTTTACTTGCACATTTACACCTGGGAAAGGTTTACTTCCGTCAGTTATTTTTCCTGAAAGTGTTAATAATTCTTGAGCATTTGCATTTAATGTAAATGCAATAAATAAAATTGTAATTAAATGTTTCATTTTTTTTATAAAATAAAACGATATAAAAAGAGGTAATTAATCGATGTTAATTAAAATGTTTCTAATTTCCCTAAACAGCATTACCTGTTCAGGTTCAATGGGTTTGATCTCAGCCGTTTTAGGCACCCCTTTTGAGATGCTGCAAACTTACAAATAAAAAGTTGATTAGAGAGTTAAGTTTTTAATCAAAAGAAGGTTTTTTTCTGAAAGCTTTTTTAAAAGCTTGTTTTTTCTTTTTTTCTAACCGTTTTTTAATACTGGATTTACTTGGTTTGGTTGGCTTTCTTTTTTTAGGAACTTTTAAACCATTTGTAATGAGTTGTAAAAACCGTTTGACAACAATTTCTTTATTTTTATGTTGACTGCGACTTTCATCACAATTTAATAGCAAGCAGTTTTCTTTGGTAAGCTTTGGACTTAAATTTTTAAATAGCAATTCTTTTTCTTCTTCAGTAAATCCACCCGAATTTTGTACATCAAAAATCAATTCAATTTTTGAAGAAACCTTGTTTACATGTTGCCCGCCAGCTCCACTGCTTCTAACTGCTTTAAATTTAAGTTCTTTTAAAATATTTTCAATAATCATTCGTATTCAAATTTGAATCCAAATTTTGCTGATATAAAAAATGCAAATCTAAATCTGTTAAATTATCGGAGAAGCTTTGTAAATTAGTTTTTGATTTTAAAATTTCATCAATTTTTTTTACTGCAGCGTCAAAACGTGTTTTTTTATCACCTTTCAATAAAATGTATGGTCGATTGTATTTTTTTAGTGAGTTTTCAAAAGCGTTAAACATTTCTAAACGAAGTTCAGGACGATCTCTTAAATCATCTTCTTCCCAAGGAGTATCAATATAAGTAAGTAAATATAAATCGTACGTATTTACAATTGCAGCTTTCTCTAATTTTGTATCAACAAAACCACCATAATATTCTTCTGAATACACTTTGGTTTCTAATAAATCGGTATCACAAATTAATACTTTATCAGCTTTTATTGCTAAGTCGTTTTCTAATTTCATTTGGCCAATAGCAATTGGTAATAAATCAGAATTTTCACACGTTTTACGTTCGTTATTCCACTTTTTTTGTAAATACTCTCTAGCAAATTCAGGAGCCCAAACAGTATTGTAATGACGTGCTAATTGTTTTGAAAGTGTAGTTTTACCAGAACTTTCAGGCCCAAATAAAACGACTTTTATAATATTTATGTTAATTTGTTTAAGCGACTTTTCCATGCGAAATATCCTTGTATTGCTAAAATTAAAAATATTGTGTATTGAATTCCTGTAAAACCATATCCTTTTGCAAAATACAACGGAATTGAAACGATATTACCAACAATCCAAAGTGTCCAGTTTTCAATTTTTTTGTTTGCCATTAGCCACATTCCAGCAAAAAATATTCCCGTTGTAAAAGTATCTAAATAAGGTGTTCCTTCTCTAAAATTAGTTAAATTTCCCGAAGTAAGCTTCTTAATTGCATAATTTACACTTTCACTAAAGCCTAAATTATTAGGCATTACATTGTAATATCTATAAACAATTATTACAAAAATTGAAGTAAAAATAAATATACTAAAAGCTTTTATCTTATCAGTTTTAGTTGTTCTCGAAATTGAGATATGATGCTGTTTATCATCAATAATTTTACTCCACATATACCAGCCATATAAGCTCATAATGGTGTAATAAATATTAATAATTAAGTCTCCATATAAATTCCACTGTGATAATAAATATACATATATAACGGTACTTATAATTCCTGTTGGAAAAACTAAAATATTTTCTTTTTTTGCATAAAAAACACTAATTACACCAAATAAAGCAGCAATAAATTCAAGTGAAATATTTAATCCACTTGCTGATTGATATGGATCTGTAAAAAAATGTAAAATTTCATTCATACAACTAAATTAAAAAATCTATATTATTTTCAAAAGCAGTTCCAATAACAACCATATCAGCTCCATTTTTATATGCATTTGAAAGTTGTTCTTTAGTTCTAATTCCGCCACCAACAATTAAAGGAATTGTAATATTTTTTTTAACTTCAGAAATTAGTTGAAAATTCACAGGATTTTTGGCGCCGCTTCCTGCTTCTAAATAAATTAATTGTTTTCCTTTGTACATTCCGGCTATTGCAGTTGCAGTTGCAAGTTGAATATTTTCTTGTGGAATTGGAGTGGTTTTACTTATTTTTAAAACAGAAGAATTTGTACCGCCATCAATTAAAATATAGCCAGTAGGAATAATTTCTAACGTTGAATTTCTTAAAAATGGCACCGATTTTATTTGTTGTTCAATTAAATATTCTGGATTTCTCCCTGAAAGTAACGATAAAAATAACAAAGCATCTGCATTGTTTGTTAGTTGTGAGAAATCTCCAGGGAACAAAATAACAGGAATTTTAGTATACATTTTCAAAGTTTTCACAAACAAATCTGTTGTGCCGTTTTTAACAAAACTTCCACCAACAAAAATAAAATTTGCGTTTAATTTTTCTATTTTTTTTGAAATTATTTGAATTTCTTCAATTTTAGTTTTATCAGGATCTACTAAAATGGAAAGTAATTTTTTTCCTTTTTTAGAAGCATTTTGTATGTATCTTAAAAGTGGTTTAGTCATTTTTTGAAGTTTCTAAGGCATAAACCAACGTAAAACCACCAAGTTGTTCAAAGTAAATGTTATAATTTTTATCCCAATTTTCAACCTTAATATAGCCAGTAGTTTTTTTATCGGAAATTTGAAAGGAGTTAATATCAATATCATTTTTGAAAGTTAAACCACCGTGTGGATAAATTTTATAAAGTGATTCTTTCGCACCCCAAATTACGGTAAGCTGCTCTATATAATCATCATCTTCATGAATAAAGCCTCTT
>NZ_CALAEQ010000110.1 GCF_937891065.1 uncultured Lutibacter sp.
ATATTTATTAAAATTACTATATTGAATTTTTATCACTTTTTTGGCAAAATGATAGGATTGTTACCAAGCTAAAACGTTTTCTAATTAAACTATCTATAAAAGTTTTCATTTTCCAAAAAAAATTAAACCACACTGAATTTATAACTTGACATTTATCATATTTGAAAAATCAAATAAATTGTAAATTTATTCAGTAAAAGAACAATAAATTATTAAATTAATAAATTACAACTTAAATAACTGTAAAAAATATTAAAATGATAATTTGATAAATTTTTGGTTTATGAAATTTCATCCTCAAAAATATACTCTTCAAGATGTTTCAATGAAGCCTTTTATTGATGAAAAGGAAATTTGGAATTACATAAATACTACTGAATCATCTACAAAAACAGTTGAGGAAATTATTGCAAAATCCTTATCAAAACAACGTTTAAATCTTTCTGAAGTTGCAGTTTTAATTAATGCAACAGATAAAAAATCTATCGATTTAATAAAAGCAGGAGCAAAAACTCTTAAAAAAACTATTTACGGAAACAGAATTGTACTTTTCGCACCGCTTTATATTGGAAATAAATGCCAGAATAATTGTTCGTATTGCGGTTTTAGAGCAACCAATAAAGAAGCCGTAAGAAAAACTCTTAATGACCAAGAAATTATCAATGAAATTGAAGCACTTCAAGAAAGTGGTCAGAAAAGATTGGTGTTGGTTTACGGAGAACACAAAGATTACAGCCCTGAATATATTGCACAAAACGTAAAATTAGCATACAGTGTAAAAAAAGGAAATGGAGAGATTCGCAGAGTAAATATCAATGCCGCTCCAATGGATATCGAAGGTTTTAAAACTGTAAAAGATGCTGGAATTGGGACTTTTCAAATTTTTCAAGAAACATACCATCCAGAAGCTTATAAAATGTATCATTTAGGAGGGAAAAAAGCCGATTTTAACAATCGGTTAACTTCCTTAGACAGAGCTCAAGAAGCTGGATTAGATGATGTTGGTATTGGGGTATTATTTGGTTTATACGATTGGCGCTACGAGGTAATGGCATTGGTTCGTCACACAAACCATTTAGAAGCTTGTTACAATGTAGGCCCACATACCATTTCATTTCCTAGAATTAAAGATGCATCTAGTTTAGAAGTTGGATCAAAGTATTTTGTTTCGGATGATGATTTTACAAAATTAATTGCCATTCTTCGTTTAGCAGTTCCTTATACGGGTATGATTTTAACAGCTAGAGAACCTGCAGAATTACGTGATGAAATTATGCAATATGGAGTTTCTCAAATAGATGGTGGAACAAAAATTGAAATTGGCTCCTATGCTAAAGTAAAAAACAGTGAGCAAAACCTAAATAAAGGTCAGTTTAAAGTAAGTGATGAGCGTAGCTTAAATGAAATCATAAATGAATTGATTGATAAAGAACAAATTCCTTCGTTTTGTACTGCGTGCTATCGAGTTGGAAGAACAGGGCAACATTTTATGGAGTTTTCAGTTCCTGGCTTCATTAAAAAATTTTGCACACCAAACGCCATAATTACATTGGCTGAATACTTGGTTGATTATGCTGATGATAAAACTGCAGAAAAAGGATGGAAACTGATTGATAAGAATTTGGATGAAATGACCAATGAAAAATTAAAAAAATCATTGATTGATAGGATTGAACGAGTAAAAATTGGAGAACGTGATTTAATCTATTAAAATGAAATGAACAAAGGTAAAAATAGCAAACCTCACATTGGAATTTATGGACGAAGAAACGTTGGTAAAAGTTCCTTCATCAATGCTTTAACAGGTATTGAAGTTGCTATTGTTTCAGAATTACCAGGCACTACAACCGATCCTGTAAAAAAATCTATGGAAATTTTTGGTATTGGCCCTGCAATACTAATTGATACGGCTGGAATTGATGATACAGGTGAAATTGGAACAAAAAGGATTGCCAAAACACTGGAAACCATCAACCATATAGATGCAGCTATTTTAGTAATAAGTAAAAATACTTTTGGTGAATTTGAACAACAACTAATTGCGGAATTTCAAAAGCTTGACATTGACTATATAATTATTCATAATAAAGAAGATGAAGAAGAATTAACGCATACTATTTTAAATCAAGTTAAGCAATTAACTAATGCACCTATTGAAGTTTGCAGTGTTAAAAATTCTAAAAATATTGCAGAAGTTATAGAACTGCTAAAAAATACGATTCCACAAACGGTCTATCAAAAAACAAGTTTATTAGGTAATATTATCAAAAAAGATGCTATTGTAATGCTAATTACACCTATAGATTCTGAAGCTCCTGATGGTAGAATGATTTTACCTCAAGCAATGGCAATTCGTGATGTTTTAGACAATAATGCAGTTAATATTGTACTCAAAGAAACTGAAGTTGAAGCGTTCTTTCAAAAATCGAACCTAAAACCAGATTTGGTAATTACAGATAGTCAAGCTTTTAATTATGTGAATAAAGTCATTCCTAAAGACATTCCTTTAACTGGATTCAGCGTTCTTTTTGCATATAATCGTGGCCCTCTTGAAGAATATGTTAAAGGAGCTCAAAAACTTTCATCTTTAAAAAATGGCGACAGAGTTTTAATGTTAGAATCGTGTGTACACCAAGTTAGTTGTGAAGATATTGGAAGATTTAAACTACCCAATTGGATAAAAAAATTTAGCAGAAAAGAAATAGAATTTGATATAGCAGCGGGTTTATCTGAAATTCAAAAACCAATAACAGATTATCAATTAATAATTCAATGCGGCGGTTGTATGATAACTAAAAAACAACTTTTAAACCGATTAAAACCAGCTTTGGATGCTCAAATTCCTGTGACAAATTACGGACTCGCAATTGCTTTTATGAATGGAATTTTAGAGAGAGCCGTTCAACCTTTTTTAATAAATATTGAAACTTAAAATAAAAGTCATTGAGTAATTTTAAAGACATATTATCTAAAGAATCACTTAATAAACAAGACATCATTGCTATGCTTAATGCTGAAGGTGATGATAAAACCTTATTGTTTAAAAAATCCAGAGAAATTACCGATGAGCAAATCGGTAACAAAGTTCATTTAAGAGGTTTAATTGAATATTCTAATGTGTGTGTGAAAGATTGTTTTTATTGCGGAATTAGAAAATCAAATAAAAAGCAAGACCGTTATAACATTTCAGATAAAGAAGTTTTAGAATCTGCTATTTATGCTTTAGAAAATAAATACGGTAGCATTGTTATCCAGGCAGGTGAACGAAGTGACAAAGCTTTCATTTCAAAAATAACTTCACTTCTTAAAGAAATACATAAAATTGGAAATGGAACATTAGGCATTACATTATCTTTAGGAGAGCAAACACTCGAAACCTACAAAGAATGGTTTAATGCAGGCGCACATCGCTATTTGTTAAGAATTGAATCTTCTAATAAAGAGCTTTATACAAAGATTCATCCAAATAATACATTACATAGTTTTGAAAATCGCTTAGAATCATTACAAACTATTAGAAAAGCAGGTTTTCAATTGGGAACTGGTGTTATGATAGGATTACCTCATCAAACCATAGAAAATTTAGCCGATGATATATTGTTCTTAAAAGCAATAGACGTAGATATGTTAGGTATGGGACCTTATATTGAACATGCTGACACACCTTTATTTGGAGCTGAAAACCTTTTTAAAACTAGACAAGAACGATTGGCTTTAGCTTTTAAAATGGTAGCATCATTAAGAATCTTAATGAAAGACATCAATATAGCCGCTACTACAGCATTACAAGCTATTGACCCATTGGGAAGAGAAAAAGCAATTAAATATGGCGCCAATATTTTGATGCCCAATATTACACCAGGAAGTTTTAGAAACAATTACAAATTATACGAAGACAAGCCGTGTACAGATGAAAATCCAATTGATTGTAATACGTGCATAGATGTTAGAATGAGTATGATTGGTAGCACTGTTGGTTATAACGAATGGGGAGATTCTAAACATTTTACAAAACAAAAACAACTTTAAATAAATAGAAACTATGGCACAAATTAAATCCGTAGATGATTTGAAGAAAATCAGAGCTTCAATTCAAGAAAAAAATCAAAAAGCTGTAGCTAATAATGATAATATGGAAATTATTAAAATCAATGTAGCAATGGCTACTTGCGGTATAGCTTCAGGTGCAAAAACTGTAATGAATTTTTTAATTGAAGAATTACCTAAAAGAAATATTATAGCTAATGTAAAACAAACGGGATGCATGGGATATTGTTATGCAGAACCTACATTAGAAATCACATTACCTAATGAAAATCCAATGGTTTTTGGTTATGTAGATTTAAAGAAAGCGGATGAAATTATAGAAAAATTCATCAAAAAAGGAGAATTGGTAGATGGAATTATTCCAATAAATTACGAATTAGCCAAATAAATTTTTTATCAAACTCAAAATAGCACGAAAATGAGTATTAAGTTTAGAAAAAATTTGCTTGTATGCAGTGGTAAATCTTGCCAAGATGCATCCAATTTCGATTTAGTAGATTTTATAAATACTAAATTAAAAGATTACAATCTAGAACACGAAATTCAAGCGGTTCAATCTGTTTGTTTCAACAAATGTACTATTGGACCTAATATGATCGTTTATCCTGATAATGTTGAATATTCAACTATCACTAAAGATGACATTGATGATATCATTATAGAACATTTGTTAAACAATAGAATTGTTGAAAGACTTGTGTATAATGATAAAAATAAATTTAGTGGAACCAATAAAAAACAATACAGAATTGCATTGCGTAATTGTGGTTTTATTGACCCAGAAGAAATTAAAGACTATATCGAAAACGATGGTTATGATGCTTTAGCAAAGTGTTTAACAGAATTTACTCCCGAAGCAGCTACACAGGAAATTATTAAAAGTGGATTAAGAGGAAGAGGTGGAGGAGGTTTTCCAACAGGTATAAAATGGGAAATAACCAGTAAAAGTATTTCAGATCAAAAATATGTGGTTTGCAATGCCGATGAAGGAGATCCAGGAGCATTTATGGATAGATCCATTTTAGAAGGAGATCCTCATTCTATAATTGAAGCAATGGCTATTTGTGGTTATTGTATTGGAGCAAATAAAGGAATTGTATATATCAGAGCAGAATACCCTTTAGCAATTAAAAGGTTAAAAATTGCTTTAGAGCAAGCAAAAGATTATGGTTTATTAGGTAAAAATATATTTGGAACCAATTTTGAATTCACTATTGATATTAAATATGGAGCTGGTGCATTTGTTTGTGGAGAAGAAACCGCTTTAATTCATTCTATGGAAGGTCTGAGAGGTGAACCTACTTTAAAACCACCTTACCCAAGTGTATCAGGTTATTTAGAAAAACCTACGAACGTTAATAACGTAGAAACTTTCGCTAGTATTCCTGCAATAATCAATAAAGGTGCAGCTTGGTATTCCAGTATTGGGACAGAAAAATCAAAAGGAACAAAAGTTTTTGCCCTAGCTGGAAAAATTAATAACGTTGGTTTAATTGAAGTTCCAATGGGAACAACTTTAAGGGAAGTAATTTACGATATTGGAGGCGGAATTGTAGATGGAAAAAAATTTAAAGCAGTACAAACTGGAGGACCATCAGGAGGTTGTCTAACCGAAAAACATTTAGACTTTCCTATTGACTTTGATTCGCTTACAGCAGCTGGTTCTATGATGGGATCTGGTGGAATGATTGTAATGGATGAAGATGATTGTATGGTTGCTATGGCTAAATTTTATCTAGAGTTTACAGTTGAAGAATCGTGTGGAAAATGCGCGCCTTGTAGAATTGGAAACAAACGATTACACGAAATGCTTACCAAAATATGTGATGACAATGGAACTTTAGAAGACCTAGATTTAATGCGTAATTTAGGTGTTGTTATAAAAGATACTTCACTGTGTGGCTTGGGCCAAACATCTCCCAACCCTATTCTTTCTACTATGGTAAATTTCTATGATGAGTATCATGCGCATGTGGTAGACCATAAATGTCCAAGTGGTCAATGTACCTCATTCTTGAAATATTATATTGACAAAGAAAACTGTATTGGATGTTTGGTTTGTGCAAGAAATTGTCCTGTAAATGCCATTTTTGGAGAGAAAAAGAAATTACACATTATTAATCGTGAAATCTGTATTAAATGTGGAATCTGTATGGAGAAATGTAAGTTTGATGCTATTTACTTAAAATAAATTAAAAAAAAGAACGTATTATGGATACGATTAATATAAAAATAGATAATAAAAATTTTCAAGTTCCAAAAGGGACAAGCATTCTAGACGCTGCAAAAAGTGTAGGTGTAAAAATTCCTACATTATGTTATATGCATTTACACGATTTAAACACAACACATAAACCAACAGGTTGTAGAATTTGTGTTGTTGAAGTTGAAGGTCGAAAAAATTTAGTGCCAGCTTGTGCAACTGAATGTACTCAAGGAATGGTAATAAAAAATCAAACGATTCGAGTTTTAAATAGTAGAAAAACCGTACTAGAATTAATTTTAAGTGACCACCCTTCAGATTGTTTAATTTGTGCTAAAAACGGCGACTGCGATTTACAAAGTATGGCGCAAGAAATGGGAATTAGACATTACCATTATAAAGGTGAAAAATCTACTTATATTAAAGACCGATCTCCAGCTATTAGAAGAGATATGGACAAATGTATAAGTTGCAGAAGATGTTTAACCATGTGCAATGATATTCAAACCGTGGGAGCACTTTCAGCGATAAATAGAGGGTTTATGTCGGTAGTAGCACCTGCATTTCAAATGAATTTAGAAGAAAGTGTATGTACCTATTGTGGGCAATGCGTAGCCGTTTGTCCAACCGCAGCATTAACTGAAATAGACCATACCAAAACTGTTATTAGACATCTTGCAGATCCTTCTAAAACTGTTGTGGTTCAAACGGCACCTGCTGTTAGAGCTGCTTTAGGGGAAGAGTTTGGTTATGAGCCAGGAACCTTGGTTACTGGTAAAATGACAGCAGCACTAAAAGATTTAGGATTTGACCATGTTTTTGATACTGATTTTGCTGCCGATCTTACCATTATGGAAGAAAGTGCTGAATTATTGGATAGATTAACAAGACATTTAAATGGAGATAAAACTGTAAAATTACCATTACTAACTTCTTGTTGCCCAGGTTGGGTTAGTTTCTTTGAACACCAATTCCCAGACATGAAAGATATTCCATCAACTGCAAGATCTCCTCAGCAAATGTTTGGTGCTATAGCAAAAACATATTTGGCAGATAAATTAGGCGTAAAACGTGAGGATATGGTGGTAGTTTCTATTATGCCTTGTTTAGCAAAAAAATACGAAAGTAGTAGAGATGAATTTAAAACTAATGGAAATCCAGATGTTGATTTTGTACTTTCCACAAGAGAACTGGCTCGTTTAATTAAACAAGCTGGGATAGATTTCAAGAGTTTAGAGCATGCCGATTTTGATCATCCTATGGGAGAATCTACAGGTGCGGGAGTAATTTTTGGAACAACAGGTGGTGTTATTGAAGCTGCTGTTAGAACTGCTTATGAAATATTTACAAAACAAAAATTACATAAGGTAGATTTTCAACAATTAAGAGGTATGGAATGGATAAGAGAATCAACCATAGATTTTAATGGAATTCCAATTAAAATTGGAATTGCTCATGGATTGGGAAATGCTAGAAAATTGTTGGAAGAAATAAGAGCTGGTAAATCACAATATCATGCAATAGAAATTATGGCTTGTCCAGGAGGTTGCATTGGTGGTGGAGGCCAGCCATTGCATCACGGAGATTCTAATATTTTATTAGCAAGACAAAAAGCATTGTACACTGCTGATAAAGCGAATATCATTAGAAAATCGCACGAAAACCCTTCAATTAAAAAACTGTATGCTGAATTTTTAGGAAGCCCTATGAGTAAAAAGTCTCATGAACTATTGCATACACATTATTTTGACAAGAGCAATCACGTTAAAATTACAGAAGAATAATAATTAAATACGAATTTAAAAGTATTAACAATGATGACAATTTGCGAAAATAATGTTAACAAGATACATACAATTTGTAACGAATTTAATAATGATAAAAGGGAACTAATTAATGTATTGCATAAAACTCAAAACACATTTGGTTACTTACCTGAAGAAGTGCAACAAATTGTTGCTGAAGACCTTAACACCTCTTTAGCGCACGTTTATGGTGTAGTTTCTTTTTATTCATTTTTTACAATGACTCCAAAAGGAGAGCATCCTATAAATATTTGTACAGGTACGGCTTGTTATGTGAGAGGAGCAGAAAAGGTGTTGAACGAATTTAAATCAATTTTAAATATTAAAATTGGTGAAACCACAAGAGATGGCAAATTCTCTTTAAGCAGTTTAAGATGTGTTGGAGCATGCGGACTGGCACCCGTAGTTTTGGTTGGTGAAAAAGTTTTTGGACGAGTAACCTTAGATGGTGTTCAAAGAATATTAAATGAGTATCAACAATAATATTTTATAATAAAATTCAGTTTCAGGAGTTATTTCTGATTTGATGTAATAAAAAAACCTTCAACGGATTAAGTTGAAGGTTTTACTAGTAGCGGGGACTGGACTCGAACCAGCGACCTTCGGGTTATGAGCCCGACGAGC
>NZ_CALAEQ010000111.1 GCF_937891065.1 uncultured Lutibacter sp.
TTTGCTTTAAAGTTAACAGTTTTATGATTTGGGCTTGCGCTAACTAATATAGGAGCAATGCTATCTTTTAAGCCACCAGTAGGCTTACCTCTTTTTGCGCAATTAGTTAATGCTAAACTAAGTGTTGCTATTAAAAGAATTTTATAAATATTATAATTCATTTGTATGCGAATATATTTAGTGCAAAATAACAATTATTTTTTTTAAAAATAGACTTGCTTATTTTGTATTCTATCAATTTTAAAAAATTATTTGGTATAAGCCATACAAGCAATACTTATTTTCAAACCTTCAATTTTATTAAAAGCATTACAACAAGCTTCAAGGGTTGCTCCTGTTGTTATAATATCATCTATTAGTAAAATATGTTTATTTTCTAGATTGACATTATTTTGAACAAAAAATAACTCCTGCACATTTTTCCATCTATCTAAACGCAACTTTTTAGTTTGAGTTTTTGTGGATGAAATTTTAACTAAAGTAGTAGAATTGTATGTGACATTTAATTTTTTAGCCAAACTCTCTCCAAAAGTAGTGACCTGGTTATAACCCCTAGACCTTAATTTATCTCTATGAAGCGGAACAGGTATAATATAATCTAAATCTTTAAATCTATTACTTTTAGCTATTTCATCTCCAAGCCAATTACCAATAAAATTTCCAACTTGCTGCTGTTTATTGTACTTAAGTTCATGAATTAATTGTTGTACGTTTCCTTTTTTGGTAAAGTAAAATAAAGCTGTGGTATTTTCAATAGGTATTTTTCCATAAAAAGATTTTTCAGCCAAATTACCTTCTTCAAAACTAAAATTAGTTAAAGGCAAATCATGTCTACAAGATAAACAAATAGTAATTTCATTGTTGACTAAATGTTCGTTACAACACAAGCAAACCTCAGGAAAGAATAAATTAAAGATATCTTTCAGAAAAATCATAGCAGTACTTTTTTTAAAAATACATTTTTTTGGGAGAATTGAGGTAATTGACGTGAAAAACTACCGTAAAAATTATGAAATATAGTTTTTATGGTGTAATTTTATAATTCCTCAAAAAAATCACCTCAAAAATTATTTATCACCTCTATATAATTTAAATTTGCAATTCACGTTGAATAGTAAATAGACACAAGATAAATTTAAAGAATGATGGAAGAAAACAAAAAATCAAATAGTAAGGTAATTGTTATAATTTTAGCAGTACTGCTATTAGCTATTGTTGCATACACTTTTTACAACAATACAGAGCATAAAAAGTTAACTGATGCTATTGAAGAAGAAAAACTAGAAATTGAAGGGAATTTAGACAACATGATTGTTAAATATGAAGAAGCAATTGGTCAGAACACTTCTATGACTAATGAGCTATCTTTAGAAAGAGATCGTATTATTTCCCTTAGAGATTCTATAAAAGAATTAAAAGGTACTAATTATAATTTAATTAGAAGATTTAGAAAAGAAATTGCAAAATTAGAAGAAAAAAATAAAGAATTATTTTCATTAAATGAAATGTTAACTAGTGAAAATATGTTACTTACAACTAATTTAGACAGCGCTAGAGTAAATATTTCTCGTCAAATAGCTGTAAACGATACTTTATCAATACAGAATTCAAATTTATCAGAAAAGGTAGCTATTGGGTCTGTTTTAAAAGTAAGTTCAGCTAAAGTATTAGCAATGCGCGAAAAAACAAATGGAAAACTAGTAGAAACATCAAGAGCAAGAAATACAGATGCTTTTAGAATTAATTTTACGATCGCAAAAAATGAAATTTCAGAGCAAGGTGAACGTCAAGTATATATTCAAATTGTTAATTCCAAAGGAATTACGGTTGCAAGCAAAGGCGAATTAACTTTAAATGATATTCAAATAAGTTATAGCGACCAAACCATTATAAATTATTTAAATGAAGCAATTGATATAATTTCGTTGGTTGAAGTTAATAGAGATATTATAGATAGCGGACTTTATAAAGTAAATATTTATATAGAAGATAAATTTGTAGGAGCAACTCAAATTACCCTGAAGTAAAGAAAGTAACTCCAGATTAGTATTATTTAATGTTAATTGGGTGGAAATAGTTTCGGCTATTTCCACTTTTTATTTTTTAGTATTAAAACCTTTCCTATTTTTGCAAAATGGCAAATCAAGATGATCAATTTAAAAAAGTAATTTCACACGCAAAAGAATACGGTTTTGTATTTCAATCAAGTGAAATTTATGATGGTTTAAGCGCAGTGTACGACTATGCTCAAAACGGTGTAGAATTAAAGAAAAATATTAGAGAATATTGGTGGAAAGCAATGGTGCAAATGCATGATAATATTGTTGGCTTAGATGCTGCTATTTTTATGCATCCTACAACATGGAAAGCCTCTGGACACGTAGATGCTTTTAATGACCCATTAATTGACAATAAAGATTCTAAAAAAAGATATAGAGCTGATGTTTTAATTGAAGACTATGTTGGAAAATTAGATGCTAAAATTGAAAAAGAAGTTGAAAAAGCAGCAAAACGCTTTGGAGAATCTTTTAATAAAGAAGAATTTTTAGCAACAAACACAAGAGTTGTTGGTTACAAAGAAAAAGGAGATGCAATTTTACAGCGCATGGGGAAATCTTTAGAAAAAGAAGACCTTGTTGATGTAAAAGCATTGATTGAAGAATTAGAAATTGGTTGTCCGTTGTCAGGTTCAAAAAACTGGACAGATGTGAAGCAATTTAACTTAATGTTTGGGACTAAATTAGGTGCTTCAGCTGATACAGCAATGGATTTATATTTACGTCCAGAAACTGCGCAAGGTATTTTTGTCAACTTTTCTAATGTGCAAAAAACAGGAAGAATGAAAATTCCTTTTGGGATTGCACAAACAGGAAAAGCCTTCAGAAACGAAATTGTAGCTCGTCAATTTATTTTCCGTATGCGTGAATTTGAACAAATGGAAATGCAATTTTTTGTGCGTCCTGGTACTCAAAAAGAATGGTACGAACAATGGAAAGAAACGCGTTTAAAATGGCACCTTTCATTAGGAATGGGTGAAGATAATTACCGTTTCCATGACCACGAAAAATTAGCTCATTACGCAGATGCAGCTTCTGATATAGAATTTAGATTTCCGTTTGGATTTAAAGAATTAGAAGGAATTCATTCACGTACAGATTTCGATTTAAAAGCACACGAACAACATTCAGGAAAAAAATTACAATATTTCGATCCTGAAATTAATGAACACTATGTTCCTTATGTTGTTGAAACTTCAATCGGGTTAGATAGAATGTTTTTAGCAGTATTCTCAAATTCATTACAAGAAGAGGAATTAGAAAATGGTTCTACCCGTACTGTTTTAAAATTACCGTCAGTATTAGCACCAACTAAAGCCGCAATTTTACCTTTAGTTAAAAAAGATGGACTGCCTGAGGTTGCTCGTAAAATTGTAGATGATTTAAAATGGGATTTCAATGTTACTTATGATGAAAAAGATGCGGTTGGAAGACGTTATAGAAGACAAGATGCAGCAGGAACACCTTTTTGTATTACAGTTGATCACGACACGTTAAACGATAATTGCGTTACAATTCGTCATAGAGACACTATGGAACAAAAACGTGTGAAAATTGAAGAATTACGCTCAATAATTAAAGAAGATATTGACGTTAAAAACTGGTTAATGAAAATGTAA
>NZ_CALAEQ010000112.1 GCF_937891065.1 uncultured Lutibacter sp.
ATTGTTCTGTCCTGAATTGGCGGAAACTAAAATTTAAAAATCCACACGGTTGAAGTTTTCTTACCTGCTGCAATATATTGAGGCATATGTACTGTTAGATTATACAGCAAAGAAGATTAATCAAAGTCACCCAAACATGCCTTTATTTAGCATACATGATGCTTTAGTAACAAATGAAGATTGGCAACATATTTTAGAAGTAGAAATGAGTAAGCATATTAAATACATAACTACATTACAACCAAATTTAGATATAGAAGATTGGAAAGAATCTTTAGATATATTAGGTAATAAAAGAATAGTAATATAATTAATTTAAATAGCCCCTAATGTAGCCCCTTTTTACACCTATATTAAAAGATGCTATATCTTGATTATCAGCAGTTAGCACCTATCATAATTCAAGTATAGTGAGTATGAGTAAATAGTTTCCCACCTTCTTTGCTAAAGCATTCATTTAATTATCTATTGAGGTGATCTCTCTTATTGCTTAAGCTCTCCAGTTAAATCACTATCATCTATTCAATTCTAGTGCTCCCTCATCCCTTCCCAGAATATTGAGGGGTTTCTTCTATTGCTCCCTCAACTAATGCCCCCAAATCAGGGTTGGTCAATCCCTTGTTACCTCAGCATAGATCTACTCAATTGTAGTCGTTATTATCAGAGAGTTGCCTTATTGCTAACCCCTTATTTCCACTCGAAAGAGTAAATTTAATATTATTCTATTAGGGAAAACCCTAAATATGATCTGAATGTCTTGTATAAAAAAACCACCCTAAATTAAAAGAGTGGCTTTATTTTAAGGGTTTATAATCTATAAAATGGTTAAGGAGTACAGTTAGTGAAGTTGGGTTTTGGTAATGTCCAAGAAGTAGCACCTGTACTAAAATCATCGCAATTTATAACACCATTAACACTCCAAGAACTTAAATCTTGGTTAAAAGCAGTAGCTCCTACAAATTAATAATAACCTATAATTGGAAATTAAATATTCTAATAGAGAAAAGCCTTTGGAATACCAAGAATTACCAAAAAATTGATGAATTAATTGTTCAAACTTCTGAGCATTCATATTATAACACAATCAAAACGAGGACTTTTAATAAAAATTCCCCGGAACATGACAAAAATCATCTTGTATAAATGATTACTCATTTAATTTTGGTCTCACTAAAGAAGTATCAAACTTCTATCATTGATTATTATTAACAACTATAAATACCATAACAAATGAATGCAATAATCAAATTAACTCTCCTTTTGGCAGCAGTCCTTTTATTAAGTTGCGGTGAAAAAAAAGAAAAACATAAAATTCAAATATTTCAAAAACCTAAAGTAGAGAAAAAGGTAGCGGCTCCTGTCTCTAATGAAGTGCCTGCGTCTAAACGAATAACGTTAGACAATAAAGGTGTAGGTAAAGTCAAGAATCTAAAGCTTGAACCTACTATAGACAATAAAATGGCAACAAGAGGAGCTGAGATTTTCAAAACTAATTGTACAGCTTGTCATAAAACAAACAAACGTTTTATAGGTCCTAATCCCACAGGTATACTAAAACGTAGAAGTCCAGAATGGGTTATGAATATGATTCTTGATCCAAAACTGATGACTGAAGAAGATCAATGCGCAAAAGACTTGTTAGTTGAGTTTAATGGAGCTGCAATGGCAAACCAGAATTTAACTGAGGAGCAAGCTCGCGACATCTTAGAATATTTCCGAACCTTAAAATAGATTATTATGAAAACCATCCATTTAGTTAAAGTATTTTTTACGGTTGTATTACTTATTGTTATTTACAGTTGTAAAAACGAAGTAAAGCAAAACGAAATCACTAATCAAGCTAGTACAGAAATTGTTTCAGAGAGTCAGAAAGGTCAAGCCTTTATCAACGATGAAAGCTCTACACCTAATGTTTTACAAATAGCGATTAAATCACCAGACCACACAACACTAGTAGCTGCAGTACAAGCAGCAGGACTAGAAAATGTACTTGTGAATGCAGGACCATTAATGGTATTTGCACCTACTAATGCTGCTTTTGATGCATTAGCTCCAGGAACTGTAGAAACCTTATTAAAACCAGAAAACAAAGAACAGCTAGCTACTATTTTAAAACATCACGTTACAGCGGGTAACTATGACAAATCTTTTCTAAAGAAGTTTAAAAAAATAGGTCAAGCAGATGATACAAATGTAACAGTAGAAGTAATAGGAGAAGATGTCTATGTAGGCGGAGCAAAAATAATAGCCAGCATTAAAGCGGGAAATGGCATTGTTCACGTAGTAGACAAAGTAATACTACCAACATCAAACCAATAACAATTCGTATAATAATTAAATTTAGAACTAATGAAAAAATATAGATTTCAACTTTTATCATTATTTGGAGCTGTAATACTCCTCACAAGTTGTGGTAATAACAATGGCAATAATAAATCGAGGGGCGCATTAAATTCTAGTGCTGCAGAAAAAGTATACGTAGCTCCTGGTGAGCACGACGAATTCTATGCATTTATGTCTGGCGGTTATAGCGGTAACTTGACTGTTTACGGCTTACCGTCAGGTAGAATGTTTAAAGAAATACCTGTCTTCTCACAATTCCCAACATCAGGTTATGGCTATTCTGAAGAAACAAAACCTATGCTAGAGACTTCTCACGGTTTCGTTCCTTGGGATGACTCTCACCATCCAGATATTTCACAAACTAATGGAGAACTAGACGGACGCTGGATTTTTATAAACGGAAACAATACACCTAGGATTGCGCGTATAAGTTTAACAACTTTCGAGACAGAAGAAATTATAGAAATTCCTAATAGTGCTGGTAATCACAGTTCTTCTTTTGTTACTGAAAATTCTGAATATGTAGTAGCAGGTACTCGGTTTTCAGTACCTATTCCACAACGTGATATGCCCATCAATGAATATAAAGGAAACTTTCAAGGAGCGTTATCTTTTATAAGCGTTGATCCAAAACACGGGCATATGGATATTAAATTCCAAATAATCATGCCAGGTTTCAACTACGATCTTTCGCACCCAGGACGCGGAAAATCACATGGTTGGTTCTTCTTTACTACTTACAATACTGAGGAAGCTAATAGTTTACAGGAAGTGAATTCTTCTCAAAATGATAAGGATTTTATTGCAGCAATAAACTGGAAGAAAGTTGAAGAGTATGTTAACCAAGGTGGTGGTACTAAAGTACCCGCAAATTATGTGCATAACGTATATGATGAGACTACACATATGGCGACAAGTACGATGAAAAAAGAAGTGCTTACGGTAAACCCACTTGATATCCCTGGTGCTGTATTCTTTCTGCCTACGCCTAAATCACCTCACGGTTGTGATGTCGATCCATCAGGACAATATATTATTGGTAATGGTAAACTTTCTGCAGACCTTACAGTACACTCTTTTGACAATATGATAGCTGCTATCGAAGGTAAGAAGTTTGATGGTGAAGCATACGGTATTCCTATTTTGAAATTTGAAGATGTACTTGCTGGAACTGTTAAAAGTGGTGGTTTAGGACCACTTCACACAGAGTTTGATGGTAAAGGAAATGCATATACTACATTTTTCATCTCTTCTGAGGTAGTAAAATGGAAGCTGGGAACTTGGGAGGTTATAGATAGGAAACCTACCTATTACTCTGTTGGGCATCTTATGATTCCTGGAGGTAATTCGAGAAAACCTTTTGGTAAATATTTAGTGGCCTTGAATAAAATAACTAAAGATAGATACCTACCTGTAGGTCCAGAGATGGAACACTCAGCACAGATCTATGATATCTCTGGTGAAAAAATGGAACTTCTATATGATTTCCCTACGCACGGTGAACCACATTATGCTGCTGGTATACCTGCTGAATTATTAGCGCCAAAATCTAAAAAAATCTATAGACTAGATGAAAACAAGCACCCATATGCAGTGACGAGTCCAGATCAGGCTAGAGTTGAACGTAAAGGAAAAGAAGTACATATTTATATGTCTACAATACGTAGTCACTTCACGCCAGATAATATAGAAGGTGTAAAAGTGGGTGATAAAGTATATTTCCACATTACAAACCACGAGCAAGATTTTGATGTACCGCACGGATTCGCAATGATAGGTCAGAATACTTCAGAACTTCTCATAATGCCTGGACAAACTAAAAGTTCGTTATGGGAACCTAAGAAAGTAGGTGTATGGCCATTTTACTGTACAGACTTCTGTAGTGCATTGCACCAAGAAATGCAAGGTTATGTTAGAGTTTCACCAGCAAATTCTGACATAGAACTCAGCTGGTCTCTCGGTGGAGACTAAAAATTAAAAGTTTTAGAATCCCAATGATTAATGTTATTGATTCTAATACTAAGGACGGGAGTTGATCAACTGTCCCGTCTTTTTTTATAACTTTTATTTAAAAATGAATAATGAAAAAGTCAGCATTATTAATGATTATTGGCTCTTTACTATTATTAGGCCTGTTTAAGTTTCCGTTGTGGAACATTATGCTGGGTGCTCCACAATATCCTGAACCATTAGGTATGGACATCTACATAGATGGTATTCAGGGAATGAACGAATTTGATATACAAAATATTGATGGACTCAATCACTATATAGGAATGAAAATCATTCCTAAACCAGAAGATATGTGGGAGTTTAGTGTTTTTCCAATAGTGATTGGTTCCATGGTAGTACTAGGTTTTATTATCGGTTTATTAGGGCTTTTTGGCAAAGTAAGTTATCATTGGTTTTTGGGTTGGTTAATTGTTATGACCGTATTAGGTACGTTAGGAATGTACGATTTTAATGCTTGGATGATTGATTATGGGACTCATCTAGACCCTAATGCTATAATGAAATTGCAAAACCTAGATGGTACGCCTATGAGTTATAAGCCACCATTATTAGGACATCAAAAATTATTAAATTTTGATGCGTATTCGTACCCTCGATTAGGGGGTTATTTAATGGGTCTAGGGATGCTCTTGACACTCATTGCCTACTTTGTAGGGAAACGTTCTAAAAAAACAAACCAATGAAAGCACTAAGTAAAATATCTTTTATAGCTATCGCATTGCTTTTATTTAGCGGTTGTAGCAAAGGCCCTAAGCCCATAGACTATGGAAATGATGGTTGCTATTTTTGTAAAATGACGATCGTTGACCAAATACACGCTTCAGAATTAGTTACCGATACAGGTAAAGTATTCAAATTTGATGCAACGGAGTGTATGGTCAATTATATTGCAGAAAATAGTGAACTTCCCATAGCAAATCTGCTTACTAATTATTATGAAGCACCTACGGAATTTATAAGCACACAAGAAGCAAAATTTTTAATATGTGAAAAATTACCTAGCCCAATGGGCGCTAATCTTACAGCTTTTAAAACAAAAGAAAGCGCAGAAAAAGTACAGGCAGAAAAAGGCGGAAAATTATATACTTGGGAAGCACTCAAAACATATTTAAATAGATAAACCAAAAAACAAACATTGAAAGGGACCGTTTTATATAAATGGATAGTCATTATCACTATTTTTCTGACGCAGTTCGCTTTCGCGGAAACGATAACCGTATGCATCTCTTGTAATATAAGTTCTCTAAAAGATGCTATTGCGTTGGCTCAGGCTGGCGATACTATTTTAGTAAAAAAAGGAACGTATAAAGAGTATAATATCGTAGTTGATAAACCACTCATCATTAAAGGCGAAAATTATCCTGTAATAGATGGTGAAGATCAGGGTGAAATCATACGTATTGTTTCAGATAATGTGACAATTGATGGTTTGTTTATTATTAATGTAGGGACAAGTTACACTAGTGACCACGCGGCAATACGTGTAGTGAGAAGTGAAAATTTCTTGATACAAAATGTGGTATTAGAAAAATTGTTTTTTGGTATTTATATTGAAAAATCAAACAACGGTAAAATCTATCATAATAAGGTGATAGGTGATGCACAAGACGAATACAATTCTGGCAATGGCATTCAACTTTGGTATTCAAAAAATGTAGTGGTAGAACGGAATATTATACAAAAAGTGCGTGATGGTATCTACTTAGAGTTTTCAGATAATATTACTATTAATGAAAACACAAGTATAAATAACCTGCGCTATGGTTTACATTTTATGTTCTCTAATGATGATTTATATACTAATAATATCTTCGAAAATAATGGTGCAGGTGTGGCAGTAATGTTCTCAAAACGCATTAAAATGGTTAACAATACCTTCAGAAAAAACTGGGGCACAGCTGCTTTTGGATTGCTATTAAAAGAAATAAACGATGCCGAGATTAGAGGTAACGTATTTGAAGAAAATACCGTTGCTATTAAAGTAGAAGGCTCTAACAGAATTGTGTATTCAAATAACAATTTTATACGTAATGGTTATGCCATTAAAGTACTTGGTGCTTGTTATGCTAATACATTTGAAAAGAATAATTTTCTTTATAACTCTTTTGATATATCCTATAACAGTAAAATAAATGATAATGTGTTTCAGCATAATTACTGGAGTAGCTACACAGGATATGATCTTGATAAAGACGGTTTAGGTGATGTCCCTTACAGACCTGTAAAACTATTTTCGTATATAGTCAATAGGACGCCAGAAACAATTATACTAATGCGAAGTCTATTTATTGATATTATTGATTTTTCAGAAAAGGTATCACCAGTATTTACACCAGATAATTTACAGGATATGACTCCAAAAATGAAACGGTACTAATGATTAAAATAGAACAATTATATAAAAGATTTGGGAAAAACAAAGTGCTCAAAGGAGTAGATTTAGACATCACCTCAAAAGGAATATTTGCCATCTTAGGACCAAACGGTTCTGGTAAAACGACTTTAATTAAGGCTATTTTAGGTATGGTGATTCCAGATAAAGGTAAATTACTTGTGGAAGATGTGTCTATAAAGAGAAACTGGAAATACAGAGATCAAATAGATTATCTACCTCAAATCGCAAACTTTCCGGCAAACCTTACCGTAAAGGAACTTATATCTATGATTAAGGATTTGCGTAACCGTCCAGGTGAAGATAAAAAACTTATATCCTTGTTCAAACTAGAACCATTTTTATCTAAAAAACTGAGTCACCTCTCTGGTGGTACTAAGCAAAAAGTAAACTTGGTATTGACTTTAATGTTTGATAGTCCAATTATTATACTAGACGAGCCGACTTCGGGTTTAGATCCCATTGCATTGATTCATTTGAAAGAACTCATTGCTGTAGAAAAAGCTAAAGGGAAGATCATTCTAATCACATCTCACATTATGAGTTTTGTAGAAGAGGTGGCAGACGAAATTGTTTTTTTACTTGAAGGTAAAGTATATTTTAAAGGAAATATAGACGCACTTAAAACACAAACAAAAGAGTCTAATTTTGAACGTGCTATTGCTAACCTTTTAACCTACGAAGATGCTTAAAATATTAAAATACAGTTTTTTTGATTTAATACGCAGTAGATGGAGTTACGTCTACTTGCTGTTTTATCTATTGCTGGGTTGTGTATTGCTTTTTTTGAATAACGATCTCTCTAAAGCTGTAATTACTCTAATGAACATCATTATCACCTTAGTGCCACTCATAGGAACCATCTTTGGGGTAATGTACTATTACAATTCTAAGGAATTTACAGAGTTGTTACTTGCACAGCCCGTGAAGCGCTCTTCTATTTTTATTGGGCAGTATCTCGGTGTGGCATTATCACTTTCGATGAGTCTTATTATAGGACTAGGAATTCCCTTTGCGCTTTATGGTCTATTTCAATCTAATGAGATATGGGACTTTTTACTATTACTCGTTACAGGTGCTTTTTTAACGCTCATATTTACAGCACTCGCCTTTAATATTGCTCTTTATAATGAGAATAAGATTAAGGGCTTTAGTTATGCCATTCTACTTTGGCTGTTTATGGCTGTAATTTATGATGGCTTGTTTTTAATGTCACTTATTCTATTAGAATCTTATCCGCTTGATACTTTATCGATAGGCACTACCATGTTCAATCCCATTGATTTATCACGTATTTTAATTCTATTGAAGCTAGATATTTCGGCATTATTGGGGTATACAGGCGCAGTTTTTCAGAAATTTTTTGGAACAGGTTTTGGGCTTGTATTATCGATATCAGTTTTATCCCTTTGGGTGATTTTACCGGTGTTAAATATTTATAGAAAATCTAGAAAAAAAGACTTTTAATCAACTTATTCATTAGTATAATTTGCTTTCTAATAAAGCTGACAAAAATCATCTTTTAACTACACCTGTTTGTGTAGTTTTGAAATAAACAATAAAACTATGAGTACTCTCATATCAAAATATAACGTAGTAGGTCCACGCTATACAAGTTATCCCACAGTACCTTATTGGGATCAAGAATCTTTTTCGTTAAGAGCTTGGAAAGAAACCTTGCAAAAAAGCTTTCATGAAAGTAATACTAGCAAAGGTATAAGTTTATATATACACTTGCCATTTTGCGAGAGTATGTGTACATTTTGCGGGTGTAACAAGCGTATTACTAAGAATCACGATGTAGAAATGCCCTATATTAAATCTGTAATTAAAGAATTTATAATGTATTATGAATTGTTTAAAGAAAAACCAAAAATCCAGCAATTACATTTAGGTGGTGGAACACCCACGTTCTTTTCTTCGGAAAATTTAAGGCTATTATTAAGCGGTATTTTTACCGTAGCTCTCAAAGCTAAAAATTGTGAATTAAGTTTTGAAGGTCATCCAAACAATACAACAAAAGAACACCTTAAGACACTTTCTGACCAAGGTTTTAATCGCGTATGTTATGGTGTGCAAGATTATAATGATATTGTTCAAAAAGCAATAAATCGTGTGCAACCTTATGAAAATGTATTAAGAGCAACTACAGAAGCAAGAGCAGAAAACTATGCTTCAGTAGGACACGATATTATCTATGGTCTGCCTTTTCAGACACAAGATGATGTCATTAATACAATTAATAAGACGATTACATTATATCCGGATCGTATTGCATTTTATAGCTATGCACACGTACCGTGGATGAAAGGGAACGGACAGCGAGGTTTTAAAGAACAGAATCTCCCAACTGCAAATCAAAAACGCTTGCAATATGAGATAGGAAAGGAAATGCTGGTAAATGCTGGCTATGTAGAGATAGGAATGGATCACTTTGCGTTAAAAACAGATAACCTATATGTAGCCCAACAGAATGGTAGTTTACATCGAAACTTTATGGGTTATAATTCAAGTAAAACACAAGTAATGATTGGTCTTGGTGTTTCAGCCATAAGTGATAGTTGGTATAGTTTTGTTCAGAATGTAAAGAATTTGGAAACATATCAAAACCTTGTAAATGATAATATATTACCTGTATTTAGAGGACATATATTAACTCAAGAAGATTTAATAATACGAAAACATATTTTAAACCTGATGTGTACGTTTGAAACTTCTTGGACAGATGATGATCTATTTTTCCCAGAGCTTCCAGGTGTATTAATAAAAATAAAGGAACTTGAAAACGATGGGCTCATTGAGATAGGTTCTAAAAAAATAATTGTGACAGAAAAAGGTCGTCCCTTTGTTCGAAATGTCTGCCTTCCATTTGATTTGCGTTTGCAACGTAAAAAGCCTAAAACACAACTGTTTTCTATGACGGTTTAGATAAATTACTAACTTGATTAAAAAAGGAAATCAAACTAAGCTTTCTTTTTTTATTACCTTCTATTTTACATCTATTTTATCATCGTTTTTTTTATTGCTATTTGCCATATTATAAACAACTAGAGCAAATACACCAATAAGAATAACTCCCATTCCCTAGTTTACTAAAGTTATTATTGTTAGACTTTTCATCATAGTTAGTGACAGCCGTGTTTTGCAGATATTTGCTCAACAGCTATCATTTCTGAGGGTGAAATATAAGGTATACCTAGCCCCAAACCTCTTAGTATAAATAGTATTCCAACAATGACTACGAATACAGGGATTACTTTTAGAATGCGTTGTTTTACCTTACCTGTTATGAAATTCCCTATGTAAATAGCAATGGTCATAAGTGGTATTGTACCAAGCCCAAAAATGAACATATACAAACTACCTTCCCATGCACCTCCAGTTGCAAGTGCACCAAATATTGCCATATAGACTAATCCACAAGGCAATAATCCATTAAGAAAACCTATGATAAAAAATGTACCAGAATTTTTCTTTTTAAGTTCAGCTCCCATTGCGTTTTTTACTTTACCCACAGTTTTATACATAGGTTTCGAAAAATTGTAGCGGTTAAATAACTTTGTTGGTATTAATATAGCAGTGATCATTAGTATACCAATACCAATACATAACTGTTGTTGCATCCCAAAGAGATTTAGGCTTTTACCAACGATACCAAATACTAAACCTAATAGTGAATATGTAAATATGCGACCTAAATGGTAGCTTATTAATTGTAGCACACGTTTGGCTGAATTTTTACGATCTACAGGTAATAAAAACGCAATAGGTCCGCACATTCCGACACAGTGAAAACTACCTAACAACCCAAATATGAGTGCGGAGTATAGCATTAATAAACAATTGCTTTTTTATATAAATAATCTTCATTGTTGTATGTGAATTCTATAGTTATGTTCCAACGACCATCCATCAGCTCTTTGTCAGGTATGAGCAAATTAGATCCGGAAAGGACTATAGGAAAGTCAAAATCCAGTTGCTGATTAGACGGTCGATATAGGAACACTTTTCCTTTAATTTTTGAAGCCTCTAATCCCTTTGGGAAACTGAGTAACCAACCATCGTGTGTTTTGTTACCTTCAATGTTTTCTTTGAGGTTATTAGTATTTGTTTCTGCATCAATCTCCGTTTGATATGCCATTTCTTTAGCGTAATATTCTTCAGTCACTAAATCGTGACTATATTTTTCGTTAGTGCTCATCGTGATAACCATATACATAATGAAGCTCACAAAAGCAATCATTCCCACTACAATACCTGTTCCCCAATTCCATTTCATAACTATTCCGTTTTAATGGTTTCTATATTCTTTTCTAACTGCTCAATCATCAATTTTGTTTTAAGAGTTCGTATTCCGACATCGTTTGATTTAAAATTTAGCGTAATTTTATTTATAACTTCTTGGTCCTAAAAAGGCAGTTGTGGTTGTTTCGATTAAATCGTCACCACTATAAATTCCTATTTCTAGGCGGTCTTTATCTCCGCTCAATGCACTTACATTTACTTCTATAAATAAAGTGCCTTCTGCCAGTCCTTGCCTATTTACCTTAAAATTATCGTGAGAGATCCGCTTTATAGTTCCTTTGTGTGACAACAGTTCAAAATGGACATTCTCAATATCATCTACTGTTTTATTAACCAATTTGAAAGTGTATACATTACTAATCATATTACCATCTTTATGTTCATATAATTGGCCGGGTAATCTTAGAATATTTGCTTCAATATCGTTACGCAAAAAGAGCATCCCAATTAATACTGCAGTAAGAATACACAAAACAGAAACGTATCCTTTTAAACGTGGTGTAAACTTAAATTTTTCTTTCTTTTCAATATTATCTTCACTGGCATAGCGTATTAACCCTTTAGGAAGTCCTACCGCTTCCATCATATGGTCGCAGGCGTCTATGCAAGCCGTACAGTTCACACATTCTAATTGCGTGCCGTTACGTATATCAATCCCCGTAGGGCAAACGTGTACACAGGCAAAACAATCGATGCAATCACCCTTACCTGTTGTAGGTCGGTCTTCATTTTTTTTGAATTTTGCACGACCAGCTTCTTTCTCACCAAGTTTATGGTCGTATGCCACAACTATAGATTTGTTATCAAGTAACACACCTTGTAATCTTCCATATGGACAAGCAATGATACACACTTGCTCTCTAAACCAAGCAAATACAAAATAAAACACGCCTGTAAATATGAGTAGAGATATTAATGTATTAACATTTTTAAATGGGCCACCTGCTATATAGCGTATTAACTGGTCACTCCCAATGAGGTAGGCTAGAAATACATTTGCAATAAGAAATGAAATGATAAAAAAGATGACCCACTTGAGTACTCTTTTTTTAATTTTTTCAGCATTCCAGTGCATTTTTTTTAAACGTATTTGCTTACCACGATCCCCATCTATCCAATATTCAATCCGACGGAAAACCATTTCCATAAAAATAGTTTGTGGGCATACCCAACCACAAAATAAACGACCAAAAGCGACCGTAAATAAAATCACAAATACGATACCTAAAAGCATTATTACAACAAACAAGTGTAAGTCTTGTGGCCAAAAAGGAAAACCGAAAATATTAAAACGACGCTCTAGTACGTTAAACATTAAAAATTGGTTGCCACCTATTTTAATGAACGGTGCAAAAAAGAGGAAAACTAATAATACATAACTCACATACTTGCGATACTCGTACCATTTACCATCTGGTTTTTTAGGGAATATCCAAGCACGTTTGCCATCTTCTCCAAGAGTTCCAATGGTATCTCTAAAATTATCTTGACCTTGTTCTGCCATTATCGCTTATAAACTCTGAAATAAAATATCGGGTATTAAATATTATTAATTTTATATAGCATTAAACCTGTAATGTTCTGACCTCGTTGCTTTGCATTATCTGCAATTTTTCCTTTAAAATGGTTGTTAATTGTTTCTATCCAAAGTTTTAACCAACAATTAAAATGTATTTTATTAATATTAGTTTTCTTACTAAGCTTAATATGAGTTAACATTGGATTACCCTTAAAACTCATTTTTCCTAGTAATACCGTTTACCAGAAATCATACATTTTTGGTAAGTGCTTATCCCAATTTATATTTGCGATTTCATTAAATATATATCCTATAGTTTCATCAACTTTAACTTTTTCATAAAATTTATTTACTAGTAACTCAATGTCTTCTCTATTGTTTATATCTTTCATATTATGATAGCAATAGTAAAAACATTGCATCTTGAACTGCAACAACCGAATGTTTAACATCTAGTGGGATATTATAAGTTTCAAAGCATTCATAACGTCTACTTTCAGTAGCAGTATTAAAATCTATCTCGCCTTTTAAAACAATAAGTTGTGTTTTACTCGGTGCTGTGTGTTCAGCAAGAACAGCTCCTTTTTTAAGGCCAACAGCAATAATTTTTGTGCTTTCACTTTTATAGATTACCTTGATAACTGGTTGGTCACTTACCTCTAATTTTTCAATAATTTCTTTAAGCATTATTATTTATATTATACTCGATTACTTTTCTTTAATAACTTCTATAACAGTTGTACTGTCTATTACTTTTTCTGTTTACTCTTGAATTGGATTGTCTGGATCTACCCAAATTTCCCCTTCTGGTTCTTTGGGTTCTGCTGAGGTTGTGCCTTGAAAACTCAGTATATAACTAGAAACTTGCGCCATTTCTAGTGGTTTAAGATCGTTTTTCCAAGCAATCATCCCTTTTCCATCACGCCCTCCTTCAGAAATAGTGTTGAATATATTTTTGACACCTCCTCCTAAAATCCAATATCTATCGGTAAGATTTGGTCCAATACCACCCCCACCATCAGCCTTGTGACAGGCGACACAATTGTTAGTAAATATATTCTGTCCAGCTTTTAAATCTGATGCATCTGTAAGTAGTGTTACTGTATTTGCATCTAATAAATCTTTAGCAGTTTTTTTCCACTCTTCAATCTCAATTTTAGCTTCAGCAACTGCCATTTTATATTCTTCATCTTGATTGTAGTCGTTATAGACTTCAAACCGAACCATATAAACTACTGCAAAAATTATAGTGGCGTAGAAACAATATTTCCACCACGGCGGAAGATCATTGTCTAACTCTTTTATACCATCATAGTTATGGTCAAGTATGATTTCGTGCTCTTCTTCAATAGATTTACTAGCTAATGCTTTCTGATACGTTTCGCGAAACCATTTGAATTGATTTTCTTTTCTAAGGACTTCTTTTGCTAGATAACTTTCTTGTTTTTCTTTAGATAGTGTTTTAAATAGAACAGCTTGTAGTACAGCGACACAAACTTCTGCAAAAATATGAAACAACACAAGAAAGCCATAGATAATCCAAAGCCAAGGTTGTGTTTCAAATACTGAAGCCTCACCAGTACTTCCTACCCAATTTAAGAAGAAATATCCAAAAATAGCGAAACCTATAATACGTATAAATGATACTACTGTTCTCATAATTCAATGTCCTTAATGGTTACCGTATCATCATCAAATGGGATGTTACTTACTTCAGTAAAGTGGGTTTTTTTTGCTGTGAATACCCACCAGAATAGCGTTGCAAAAAAGACAAAGAATATTAATAATGAGATCATAGGATACATCTCAACTCCATCTATGTTCTCTAAGTTTCCTTTTATATATTTCAACATAGTCTTATTAGTTTTCGTTAACCATAGGGTCATTTGCATTTTTTATTTTTATGTCTGTTCCTAATCGCTGTAGGTATGCTATAATAGCTGTAATTTCACGATTGCGCATCTCTATGAATTCTTCTCCATTTTCTTCAGCATATTTTTTATTTGCTTCATAGATTTTTGCAAAATCTGGATCGTTGTATAGGTTTTTCTCTATTTGAGTTCCCTGTTCATCCATCCATTTTTGTGCATTAGCAATATCTTTTTCTGTATAAGGAACACCTAATGTAACCATAGCATTCATCTTATCTTCTGTATCTCCCTTATCAAGTTTATTATTAATAAGCCATTTGTAACTAGGCATTATAGAACCAGAAGATGTACTCTGTGGGTCATAGAAGTGATTTAAGTGCCAGTTATCACTGTATTTTCCTCCTATACGCATAAGATCTGGCCCTGTACGTTTACTTCCCCATAAGAATGGATGATCGTACACATATTCTCCTGCTTTAGAATACTCACCATAACGTTCTACTTCACTTCTAAATGGACGTACCATTTGTGAGTGACAGGAAACACATCCTTCTCTTATATAGATATCACGACCTTCTAGTTCAAGTGGAGTGTATGGTTTTACACTAGAAATAATAGGCACATAATCATCAACAATTAAAGAAGGAACAATTTGTACAATGCCTCCAATTAAGATAACTATTGTAGCAAATAGGGTTAACTTCACAGGACGTCTTTCTAACCACGTATGGTATCCTTCTTTTTTTGTGCGTTTTTTTGTTACTTGTTGAAGTGGAGCAGCCTCTGCAAGCTCATCAGTAACTTTGCTGCCATCACGTGCTGTCATAATAATGTTGTAGACACCTATTAATGCACCCACAATAAACATACTACCGCCTATGGCACGCATCCAGTACATTGGGATAATCGCACTTACAGTTTCTAAAAAGTTGCCGTAGGTTAATGTCCCGTCTGGGTTGAATTGTTTCCACATAGAAGCCTGTACAAATCCAGCAACATACATTGGTAATGCGTACAATATGATACCTAATGTTCCTACCCAGAAATGAACATTAGCCAGCTTTATAGACCATAGTTTTGTCTTGAATAATTTAGGAACCATCCAGTATATCATACCAAAAGTTAAGAAACCATTCCAAGCAAGTGCACCTACGTGTACGTGAGCAATTACCCAATCACTAAAGTGTGCAATTGCATTTACATTTTTAAGCGATAGCATAGGGCCTTCAAAAGTAGCCATACCATAACCTGTAATAGCAACCACCATAAATTTTAAAACAGGGTCTGTGCGTACTTTGTCCCAAGCGCCACGTAAGGTTAATAGGCCATTAATCATTCCTCCCCAAGAAGGAGCTAAAAGCATTATAGAAAAAGCAACACCTAAGTTTTGTGCCCAGTCTGGTAAAGTAGAATATAATAAGTGATGTGGCCCTGCCCAAATGTATATGAAAATCAATGACCAGAAGTGAACAATAGATAGTCTATATGAATATATAGGTCTGTTTGCTGCTTTTGGCACAAAGTAATACATCAATCCTAAAAAAGGAGTGGTTAAGAAAAATGCTACCGCATTATGACCATACCACCATTGTACCAGTGCATCTTGTACACCAGCATACATTGAATAGCTCTTTAGCACAGCAACAGGAATTGCCATACTATTTACAATATGCAAGACAGCTACAGTGACAAATGTGGCAAGATAAAACCAAATAGCTACATATAAATGACGTTGTCTTCTTTTAAGAATTGCACCAATTAAGTTTGCACCAAAAGACACCCAAATCAGTGCTGTTGCAATGTCAAAAGGCCATTCTAATTCTGCATACTCTTTTGAAGAAGTGTAACCTAAGGGGAGTGTAATTGCCGCACCCACAATAATGGCTTGCCATCCCCAAAAGTTTAGGTTACTTAACCAATCTTTCCACATACGCGCTTTAAGCAGTCGTTGTGTTGAGTAATACACTCCAGCAAAAATTGCATTCCCTACAAATGCAAATATTACCGCATTGGTATGTAATGGCCTAAGACGACCAAAACTCAACCAAGATATACCGTCTGTGAGGTTTGGGAATAAAAACATAAAGGCTAGCAATAAGCCAATACTCATACCTATAATACCCCAAAACATTGTAGCGACGATGAATTTTCTTACGATTTTGTTATCGTAGTAGAACTTTTGTAATTCCATAGTTAGTTAAGTTGGTTTTTTATGATTGGGTTTTTTGTTTTTTCAACTTCTTGTATCTTGTCTTCTTTTACGATTTCATCTTCAAAAAGCATACGTACAGACGGCGTGTAGGTATCATCGTATTGCCCCTTTTTTACAGAGAAAATAAACGCTGCAAAAAAAACAAGCGCCACGACAACGCTAATTGCTAAAAGCATATAAATAATACTCATACCTACCTGAATTATACAACAAATTTACTGTTGCTGATTTTCAAAAAAGATGACCTTTGTCACCTTATATAATTTGTTTAACTACACCTTGTTATACTTTCCTAGAATAGCAACAAAACGAACTAAATTATTACTCATATCGTTTGTTTGAGACAGCATTTTAAGGCTGTTTGTTTTATGCATCAGAAATTGATACTGCCGTATTGAGTAATCCATACATTTTTAATTTACAGAGTTTAATTTCAACTTTCTTGCCTTTTGAGATAATTGAATAATTACACTTTTCATTTGTTAAATAATTTTATGCTAGTTTAATTTTTGTCCTAAAAAATAGGTGGTAATAGTTGTAAAGACTACTATACTTATAGAACTAAGTGGCATTAAAATCGCTGCAATGACAGGCGCTAAGTTTCCTGTAATAGCAAAGCTTAACCCTATAAAATTATAAAATAATGAGAATACAAAGGCATATTTAATAACTTTGATTCCCTTTCGTGAAAGCGATAAAAAAGTTGTGATGTCTTGAAATCTAGAAGCATCTAAAATCCCATCACAAGCAGGAGAGAATACGTTTACGTTTTCTGATATAGATATTCCAACATTACTCTGCGCGAGTGCACCTGCATCGTTAAGACCGTCACCTATCATTAATACATTACTTCCTCTTTCTTGCAGTTGTTTAATATAATTAAGCTTATCTTCTGGCTTTTGCTTGAAAAGCAGTGTGGTGTTTTTTGGAAGTAGGGTTGCTAAATGTTCTTTTTCACCATCGTTATCTCCAGATAGAATAACAATTTTAGTTGTAGTTTTTAAACTATCAAAGACCTGTTTTACTCCTTCTCGGTATTCATTATAGAAAACATAACAACCTTTATATTCATTATCTGTACTTATGTGGACAGCAGTACGTTGATGTGCTTGTTCGTGAGTCACTTTTTGTAAAGAACCTACAAACCCGTGAGAACCTACTTTGATATGATGATGATTAATCACACCTGTAATGCCTTGCCCTACTTCTTCCTTAAAATCATCTAGTGTACGTATATTGTTTCTATTTAGGATGGCATATAATGATCTGCTCAATGGATGATTTGAAGCTCTGAGTGTACTGGTTAGTAATACTTCTTCTTCGTCAGTTAAGGCGATACCTTTATAAACGATGGTATTTTTTGAGCTTGTCGTTAGTGTTCCTGTTTTATCAAAAACTACAGTATCAATATGAGCGAGCTGCTCGATCACTGAGCTGTCTTTCATATACAGTTTATGTCGCCCAAAAATGCGAAGTAAATTACCTAATGTGAATGGTGCTGCCAGTGATATAGCACAAGGACAGGCTACGATGAGAACTGCCGTAAATACATTTAAAGAAATAGATGCGTCAATAAATAACCACACTATCGTCGCCATAAATGCAATGATTAAAAGGCTTATTGTAAAACGTCTACTAATGCTATCTGTAAGAGATTCAAAAGTACTTTGCTTATTCTTGCTAAATACTTCGTTAGACCATAATTGTGTTAGGTAGCTTTGGTTAATAGATTTTAAAACTTCAACTTCAATTGAACCAGCCTGTTGTTTGCCACCTGCAAAAAGTTGATCACCAAATGTCTTTATAACTGGTTCTGCTTCTCCTGTTACAAAACTATAATCTATTAAAGCATTTCCTTTAATAAGAATGGCATCTACAGGTAATAATTCGTTACTACGAATTAAAATTTTATCTCCTTTTTTTAACTCGTAGACTTGCGTTTGCTCTTCGGAAATTTCCGAATCTGATATCTTCGTTAGGCGTGTTACAGCAATAGGAAAATAGGACTTGTAATCACGTTCAAAAGATAAGAACGCATATGTTTTTTGTTGAAAGAATTTACCTAATAGTAGGAAAAAAACAAGTCCAGCCATACTGTCAAAAAATCCAGTTCCCCAATCCATAACAATTTCAACTGTAGAGCGAATAAATAACACCGAAATACCAATAGCAATCGGCACGTCAATATTTAATATTTTAGAACGCAACCCTTTGTATGCCGAAACGAAATAATCACGACCAGAATAGAATGCTACAGGAACTGCAAATGCAAACATTAGCCATCGAAAAATATGTTTGAATTTTTCAAGCCAGAACTCATTAACTTCAAAATACTCAGGAAATGAGAGGAACATAATATTGCCAAAAGCAAACCCTGCAACACCTAATTTATAGATAAGACTTCTGTCTATTTTTGTTTTCTTTTCAGTTACATCATTTAGAGAAATATAGGGCTCATAACCTATCCTTGATAAAAGAATAACAAGGTTTTGAAGGCTTAATGATTCTGAAGAAAATGTAATTCTAACCGTCTTTTTTGGAAAATTAACTTGAGCTATTTTTACTGCTGGATTGAGCTTGTTTAAATTTTCCAGCACCCAAATACAAGAACTGCAATGTATCGTCGGGATTAATAATGAGACCACTTGCGTTCCTTGCTCATCAAATTCTAAAAGCTTAGTTGCAATTTGCTTGTTGTTTAGAAAATCGAACTTCCCTTCTTGTTGAATAGGAGATGTGCCAGGTGTGTGCCCTAAGTCGTAATAATACAAGAGATTATTATCATTAAGAATATCAAAAACAGTCTTACACCCGTAACAACAAAAAGATTTGTCACGATGTGAGATTATAGAGATCCTACACTCATCACCACAATGGAAACAAGTTGACATAGTTATTTAATTTGCTCAAACGCCGTGGCGTTTATTATACCTGATACAAATGTGGTTCAATATAAGTTTTTAAAATATGACTTTTGTCACCTTATGAGAAGGGTGATATGTCGAAGTTGTTATATAAATACCGCAATATTATATTTATCTAATTCTTTTGGCGATGGTATATACTTCTGTTATCTTTAGCTAATTAATTTAAAAGAATGGGAGATCATCACGAAGCTCGTTGCGAAAACTGTATTATAAGGCAATTTAACGCTCTTAAAGCATTAAGTAAAGAAGAATTAAAACGAATTTCAGATAGTAAAGTTACTAAATATGTGAAGAAAGGCGAATCCCTTTTTCAAGAAGATGAAAAACTTAATGGTGTCTTTTGTATACGTAATGGGGTGTCCAAATTGTCCAAAAGGAGCGATAACGGTAAAAGCCATATTGTAAAGATTGCCACAAAAGGAGAAATCTTAGGACAACGTTCTGTAATTACTCAAGAGAGAACTAATTTAAGCGCTATTGCACTTAATGATATGGAAGTTTGCTTTATTCCAAAATCTCATCTTGCAGAGAGTATAAATAATAATGTTGCTTTTATGAAAGCTATATTAATTCAAATGGCAAATGATCTTAAATTTGCAGATGATGTGATTGTAAATATGGCTCAGAAAAATGTAAAACAACGTATTTCTGAAATTTTGCGATATTTGGAGAAAAATTTTGACACAGATAAAGATGGCTATATCGGAATAACACTTACACGCGAAGATATTGCCAACGTTGTAGGATCTTCATCAGAAGTCTGCATCCGAACATTAGCTTCTTTTAAAAAAGAAGGTTGGATTACTACATCTGGAAAGCGTATTAAAATAGAAGATGATAAAGCCCTCTATCAATTGACAGAAGGCATATAAATATGGAGTTATGCTTTCGCGTAAGTGTTATCTGAAATTCGAATAGTTAGCGCAAGTTTTAAAATAAACAATGAAACCATAAAAACTGCGGTCAATGGACTTACCTCAACCTAACTTCACTAACTGTACTCCTTAAATCAAAGCCATTTACATATTAATGATTCTAACAACAGGAGTAGCTTATGAAAAAAACTTTTACCATTTCACACACACCACAGGGCTGTTCCCAAGAAGACTTAGCGTGTCTTAGTAAATATAAATTTTTCAATTTTA
>NZ_CALAEQ010000113.1 GCF_937891065.1 uncultured Lutibacter sp.
CGGAATATTTAAAAATAATCATTTAAAAATGATTTATTTTACGAATAATATAAAAATATAAATAAATGAAGTACTGGAAAAAATATTCAAAAGATAAATTGATTAAACGAATAGATGAAGCTTTAGAAGCTAATATTGATTTTCAAGAAAGTAAATCTTTGGGGTACCCTGTTTCTAAGTTGGATGAAAATGTTTTTAATACAAGTGGCGCTTTTTTAAACGACTCTCCTTTGTTAAAGTCATTTATTGCAAATCCAAATAATATTGGATGCCACACAACTGGAAAATCTGAAGAGGCTTTTAAAGGCTCACAAGAATTAGAAAAAGAAGTAATTAGAGTTTTAGCTGTAGATATTTTTAAAGCTGAAGAAGAAAAATATGATGGATATATTGCTACTGGTGGTACTGAGGCAAATATGCAAGCTCTTTGGATTTATAGAAATTTATTTAAAAAAGAGTTCAATGCAACTTTAGATGAAATGGTAATTTTATCATCAGAAGATACGCATTATTCGGTTCATAAAGGTTCAAATATATTAAGTGTTGATGCGGTTAGTATTCCTGTTGAATTTAATTCAAGAGAAATAATTGCTGAAGAACTTGATACAATTGTTAAAAATTTAATTGCTGAAGGTAAAAAGTATTTTATGGTTATTTCAAACATGGCAACTACTATGTTTGGGTCTGTAGATAACCCTGATGTGTATGCCGATATTTTAACCAAACACAATGTTGATTTCAAAATACATATTGATGGCGCTTTTGGTGGGTTTATTTATCCAATTTCTAACAAAAAATCAACTATTAACTTTCAAAATCCACATATTTCATCTATTACTATCGATGCTCATAAAATGTTACAAGCACCTTACGGAACTGGGGTTTTTTTATGTAGAAAAGGTTTAATTGAAAATGTACTTACTAAAGAGGCACAATACGTTGACGGTATGGATTTAACTATGGTTGGTAGCCGGTCTGGAGCAAATGCAATTGCAGTTTGGATGATTTTATTTAGCTATGGTTATTATGGTTGGTTCGAAAAAATTAATACCCTGTTATTACGTACTGCTTGGTTTTGCAAACAATTAAATGAACTTAACATTGAATATTTTAGAGATCCTTATATGAATATTGTTACGTTAAAATCTAAATATGTTCCTGTGAAACTAGCTCAAAAATTTGGTTTAGTTCCTGAAACACATGATGGAGATAACAATTGGTATAAAGTTATTATGATGGATCATGTAGAAATTGATGATCTATCAAAATTTGTTGATGAATTAAAAGAAGTTTAAACATAAATTAAAAACTTCATAAATTTAAATGCTCGTTTTAACAACGGGCATTTTTTTTGATCTGATTTCGTGACTTATAGTTTAGGTTCAAATTTAGTTTTTAAACCTTCTTTTTTATCCAACAATAAAAGAATAAAATATTAAAGCTATTACAACAATGACTCCTAAAATTTTAGATTCGATTGGGGCATTTTTAATTTCTTTAATTATTTTCATAGAACGCTAATTTTCAGCTAATTTATAAAATTAAATCATCTTTGTGAAAATTAAAACATAATAAACTCCTGAAAGTACAAAAACAACACCTGTAATTACTCGCATCCATTTCTCAATCTTTGCTATTTTATTATAAAAAATGCCAACACTACCCGCTGCAAAGGCTAATAAATATGTAAACAATATAACGGGAAGTCCGGTTCCAAAAGCAAAAACAATTGGCAAGTACAAACCATCAACACTTGAAATTGTCATAGGAATTAACATCCCAAAATATAAAGCACCACTATAGGGACAAAAAGCCAATGCAAAAATAACCCCTATTAGAAAAGAACCCAGTAATCCTTTTCCCTTTAATTTTTCAGTTAATTTTTCGGTAAAACTAGATTTCCCTAAAAAATTAAGTCTAATTACGTTCAGCATAATTAAACCAACAATTATTAATAATGGCCCTAAAAACTTTTCTCCATTTTGCTGAAAAAACCTCCCAACATGAAACTTACTTGCTCCAAAAAATAAAATTAAACCAATAGCAGTATAACTAAAAGCTCTCCCTAAAGAATAAACCACACCACTTAAAAATACCAACTTTTTATTTGTAATATTTTTTGAAATAAAAGCAGTTGCTGTGATATTTGTGGCAAGCGGACAAGGGCTAATTGATGTCATTAGCCCTAACACCAAAGCAGATAAAATTGGTATATTATAGTTTTCAAGAAGCGATTGTAAAAAATCCACTTATACTTTTTTTAACTCAGTTTCTAATGTCACTTTTAACTCTTTTGAAAATTTTTCTTGGTCATTTCCGTTCATAAAAGCAAATTCGGTTAAATCAATTTGAGTTTCTTTTCCATCAATAATAACATTTAAAAATAATGCTGTTCCTGTTGCTTCAAATTTTTCAGCTAATTTGTAATTTTTTTCATCATCAACATTTACAATCAGCAAAGTAATACTTTCATTTTTTAATTCTTCTGAAAAATATGTATCTAACGTATATTTTGTACTTGCTTCAATAGCGTTACAAGTCATACATCTATGCGTTGAGTGAAAGTCAATTACTTCAATTTTGTTTGCTATTTTTTTGTTAATAGATTTTTCAGTTTGCGCTTTTCCATTACAAGAAAATAAAAATAAACTTACTATTAAAATTGGTAAAGTTTTTAAAGATTTCATATGTTAAGATTTAAATGGTTAAAAAATTATATTAAATATATATCCTGAAATTATGATACAAAGTGTTACTACTCCAAAGAAAATTCCAATTAATTTAAAGGTCATAACTTTTTTTAAGAGCATTGCTTCCGGTAAAGAAAGTCCAACAACACCCATCATAAAAGCAATAGCTGTTCCTAATGGAATTCCTTTTGAAACTAATACTTGCACAACAGGTAAAATTCCTGAAGCATTTGAATACATTGGAACCGCTAAAATGGTTGCAATTGGTACTGCAAACCAATTGTCTTTACTTAAATATTGCTCAAAAAATCCTTCTGGAATATAACCATGCATTAAACCGCCAATGGCAATACCAATAATTACATAGGGTAAAATTCCTTTTAAAATAGTTTTGGTATCTATCCAAATTGAAGGCAATCTCTCTAAAAATCTCACTTTTTGACTTTCAAGTTCAACTGTTTCTTTTTGAGAATTTTCAAGTACTTGTTGTACCCAAGGTGTTAAATATTTCTCCAATTTTAAATTTTGAAGAATGATTCCTGAGATTGTTCCTAATAAAACACCACTAACAACATAGATTACTGTAGTTTTTAACCCAAAAAGACCTATAAATAATCCAATTGCAACTTCATTTACCAAAGGTGATGTTATTAAAAATGAAAAGGTAACTCCTAACGGAATTCCACCTTTCACAAAGCCAATAAATAAGGGAACTGAAGAACAAGAGCAAAATGGTGTAACTACACCAAATAAAGAAGACATTAAGTATTCAAAACCATATAATTTTTTACGAGATAAATAATTTCTAACTTTTTCAACAGGAAAATAACTATTTACTATCCCCATAAAAAAGATAATTATAAAAACTAGCAATAAAATTTTTACACTATCATAAATAAAGAAATTTAACGCTTCCGCTAAATGATTTCCTTCTTTTAGTTTGAAAATATCAAAAACTAACCAATCTGCTATTTGTTGAATCCAATCGAACATTTTTTACTAATAGTATTTTTTCTTTAACCATAATGAAACCTTCACTAAAAGTATTAAAACAGGAACCTCAACTAAAGGTCCAATAACACCTGTGAAAGCTTGTTGAGAATTCAATCCGAAAACAGCAATAGCAACTGCAATTGCCAATTCGAAATTATTTCCGGTTGCAGTAAAAGCAACAGCAGCATTTCGTTTATAATCTATATTCATTGCTTTTCCGACAAAGAAACTCACAAAGAACATCAACACAAAATAGATAACTAATGGAACTGCAATTTTTAATACATCGAAAGGAATTTCAACAATTAAATCTCCTTTTAAACTAAACATTAAAACAATAGTTGCTAATAACGCAATCAATGTAATTGGCGAAATAAACGGAATGAATTTACGATTGTACCAATTCTCACCTTTATATTTTACTAAGTATTTTCTACTTAAAAAACCTGCTAAAAATGGAATTCCTAAATATATAAGAACGCTTTTTGCAACTTCAAAAACAGAAATATCAACATTAAAACTATCTAATCCCAAATAATTTGGAAGTACTGTGATAAATAACCACGCATAAAAACTATAGGTAATAATTTGAAAAACACTGTTTAAAGCTATTAATGTAGCACCATATTCTCTACTTGCGCCTGCCAAATCGTTCCAAACAATCACCATTGCAATACAACGTGCTAAACCAATTAAAATTAAACCAGACATATATCCTGGCTCGTCTCTTAAAAAGATAATTGCTAATACAAACATTAAAATTGGGCCAACAACCCAATTTAAAAATAAAGACAAGGTCATTAATTTTGTGTCTTTAAAAACTGTTGGAATTAAACTGTAATCTACTTTTGCCAATGGCGGATACATCATTAATATTAGCCCAATAGCTAATGGGATATTTGTTGAGCCAACCGACAAAGAATCTGTAATAATTGCCAGTTGTGGAAAAAAATAACCCAATCCAACTCCAATTGCCATTGCTGAAAAAATCCACAAAGTTAAAAACCGATCCAGTAATTTTAATCTTATTTTCATTTAAATAGTAGTTAAATAATTAGCAACAACCAGACTCTTTTTCTTCAGAAGAACAACAATCAGAATCAGTGTTTTCATCAGAACAACAAGCATTATTAGCGAAATTATCTACTAAAAGTGCTTTCATTTCATTTTTATTTGGTACTCTACCTGTGATCACAACTTTTTCATCAATAACAATAGCTGGTGTTCTCATAACATCGTACATCATGATATCCAGAATTTCTGTTACTTTAATTATTTTAGCTTCAATATTTAATTCTTTAACAACATCAGCTACTACTTTTTCTGCGCTTATACAACTTGGACAACCTGTTCCTAAAATTTTAATTGTTTTCATAATCTATAATTATATTTTTTTATTTACATGAAGTTTCATTCATATTACTACTAAAAAACTCATTGAATAAAGCCTTTGCTCTTTTCCAGTTTTCTTGATTTATACAGTATTTAATTTTGGGAGGATTCACAGTTCCTTGAATCAAGCCTGCATCTTTCAACTCTTTTAAGTGTTGCGAAATTGTTGATTGTGCCAAAGGTAAAACTTCCAATAAATCACCAGTATAACAACAACTCGCATTGTCTAAATGATTTAATATTTTAATACGAGTTGGATGCCCCAAAGCTTTTGCAAATTTTGCTATTTCTTCGGTTTCAACTTCGTAAATAATATCTTTTTTTGTTCTTTTCATAAGTTCATCGCAAATATACGATTAATAAATTATTTTCCAAATAAATTAAACCTTTCACTTATTTTACAGTCATAATAGAAACCAAAAAATAAAATGTTTAAGATTGTAAAAATTAATTTGATATTTATATATCTCCTAAGTATTGTAGCTTGTAGTAATAATGATGATATGTCACAAGAAAATAATATAGATACTTCTGAACCACCAAGTACAGAAACATCCGGCTATCCAATAGTTGATACTGGAGTATTCGCATTTTATAGCGATGATAATATAATTTCAAAACCTTCAAATGAAGATGCATTTTTTGGTCAAGATGCAACTTATTCTGGAAGTCAACCTTCATACACAAATAATGGAGATGGCACAATTACCGACAATATTACTGGTTTAATGTGGGAACAAAATATGGGTGAAAAAATTTCTTTTACAGAAGCTTTTACAAAAGCAACTAATTCAACTTTAGGAAATCAAAACGATTGGAGAGTTCCTACTTTAAAAGAATTGTATTCCCTAATTTTGTTTACTGGATCCGTAAAAGGTGAAGTTGCGATGGACTTTTTTATAGATACTAATTATTTTAGTCAACCTTTAGGAGATACTTCTATTGGAGAACGAGAAATAGATGCTCAAACTTGGTCTTCGACAGAATATGTTGGCCAAACTATGAACGGCGTAGAAACTGTTTTTGGGGTTAATTTTGTTGATGGTAGAATAAAAGGTTATCCTAAATACAAACCCGTTACAGGAGCTTTAAATACCATGTATTTTAGAATGGTTAGAGGAAATACTACTTATGGGGAAAATAATTTTGTTGATAATAATGACGGTACTATTAGTGATTTAGCGACTGGTTTAATGTGGCAAAAATCAGATGATGGAACGGCTAGAGATTGGCAGGAATCTTTAGCATATTCAGAAGAACTAACTCTTGGGAATAAATCGGATTGGAGATTACCAAACGCAAAGGAATTACAAAGTATTGTTGATTATACAAGATCACCACAAACCACAAACTCACCCGCAATAAATCCATTGTTTGAGTGTACTGAAATTACAGATCCAAATGGAATCAAAAACTATCCGTTTTATTGGACAGGCACATCGCATTTAGATGGTGCAAATCCTTATTCGAGTGCCGTTTATATTGCTTTTGGCGAAGGTCAAGGAGAAATGAATGGTGTATTGATGGATGTTCATGGGGCCGGCTGTCAACGCAGTGATCCAAAATCTGGAAATATAAATGATTATCCACAATTTTTTGGTCCACAAGGAGATATACGATATGTTTACAATTATGTAAGATGTGTTAGAACAATTAATTAGATTATTTATGCTTCAAAAAACTTTTATTTACACTTGCTTTATAAGCATACTATTACTTTCTTGTAGTAAAAATAATGATGTAGAGATTATAACTACAATACCAAGTAAACCAAATATATTACTAATTATTGCTGATGATTTTGGATTAGACGCTAGCCCTGGTTATGATTTAGGAATTACTAAACCAACAATGCCAAATCTGGAAAGCATGATTAATAGTGGTGTTAGGTTTACCAATTTATGGTCTAACCCTACTTGTACACCTACTCGTTCAAGCATACTGACTGGAAAATATGGTTTTAGAACCAATATGCTAAAAGTTGGTGATGAGCTTTCAACTTCTGAAACATCCATTCAAAAATATTTAGATAACAATTTAGGCCAAGCATATAATCATGCAGTAATAGGAAAATGGCATTTATCAACAAATACTAATCACCCAATAAATATGGGTGTAAATTATTATGCTGGTTTGTTAACCGGTGGTGTCTCATCATATTGGGATTGGAATCTAACTGAAAATAATATAACAACAAATTCTACTGAATATTCAACAACAAAAATTACCGATTTAGCAGTTAATTGGGTTGAAAATCAAACAAAGCCTTGGTTTTTATAGTTAGCCTATAATGCTCCACATACACCTTTTCATTTACCCTCAAATAATTTACATTCACAAGGTGTATTACCTACTGATGAAGCAAGTATTAGCGCAAATCCGCTACCTTATTATATGTCAATGGTAGAAGCAATGGATTCTGAAATAGGAAGACTTTTAAGTTCTCTTAGTCAAGAACAAAAAAATAATACAGTTATTATTTTTATAGGAGATAATGGAACGCCACAGCAAGTTACACAAGAATACAATCCACTAAGAGTTAAAGGTACTTTGTACCAGGGAGGAATTAATGTTCCAATGATAATTTCAGGAAAAGATGTAAGTAGATTTAATGCAACAGAAGGTGCTCTTATAAATACTACTGATTTATTTGCTACAATAGCAAATATTGCCGGTATTCAAGTTGATAAAATTAATGACAGTCAAAATTTTAAAGAATTACTTTCTAATGAGAACTCTAGCTCTAGAGATTATGTTTATTCGGAAGTGGGTCATGAATCGGAAAAATCAGATTATACCATTCGAAATAAAACGCATAAATACATTGTATTTGAAGATGGGACTGAAAAATTTTATAATTTGAATACAGACCCTTTGGAGTTAATAAATTTGATGCATATAAATCAGTTGCCACTAAATAGCACTGATGAATTGATAAAAGAAGAATTAATTTTAAAACTTAATGAAATTAGGCAATAAATTATCTTTATTCTTCAACCTTTGGGAATGCTCTTTTATTAAATAAAATTAATAAACCAACACCCGTAGAAATTGCAGTATCTGCAACATTAAAAATAGCATTGAAAAAAGTAAACGGTTTTCCACCATAAAAAGGAATCCAACTTGGTAATTCTCCACTCCAAATTGGAAAATAAAGCATATCAACTACCTTTCCGAAAAATAACTCACCATAAGGCTGATCTGAAAATAAAGAAGCAATATTATGACCGCCTGGAGTGTTAAAAATAACACCATAAAAAATTGAGTCAATTATATTACCCATAGCTCCAGCAAAAATAAGTGAAATTGCAACAACTAAAATTTTAGGTCCATTGTTTTTAACTGTAGTGAATAACCAATACCCTATCCCAGAAATTGCAAACAATCTAAAAATAGTTAAAAATAATTTACCTGATTTCCCTCCAAACTCAAAACCCCAAGCCATTCCATTATTTTCAATAAAATGAATACGAAACCAATCAAAAATAATAACATCTTCCCCATAGAAAAAATTAGTTTTTATATAAATCTTACTAATTTGATCTATTAACAATACTGAAATTATAATAATTAATGCTTTCTTCAATTTGAAAAGGATTTGGTAATATTATTAAAATGAAAACGTCTTAAAATCTTAACAATTACCTTTCTGAATTTAATTTAGAATCTAGAAGAACTAAATTTTATCATGTTGGTAAAAATTTACTTTTAAGACATTTTCCTTTATAAATTTGATTTATTGTTGCATATTTTTTGCCTCAATACTTAATGTTGCGTGTGGAACTAATTTTAAACGTTCTTTAATAATTAATTTTCCAGTTACACGACAAACACCATAGGTTTTATTTTCAATTCGAACGAGTGCATTTTTTAAATCTCTAATAAATTTTTCTTGACGAATGGCTAAAACAACATTCGCTTCTTTTGACATGGTTTCAGAACCTTCTTCAAAAGCTTTAAATGTAGGTGAAGTATCATCAGTACCGTTATTACTATCGTTTTTAAAAGCACTTTTAATTAATGCTAAATCTTCTTCAGCATATGCAATTTTATTCGTAATTAATTCTTTAAATTCGGCTAAATCTTTATCTGAATATCTATTATTTTCGTTCATAAGCTTACATTTTTTGGATTAATATTTTAGTGTTTACATCGTCAAAAGCAATTTCTGTACCTTTTTCTACTATTTCTTCAAACACTAGTTCATTTGTTAACGTTTCAGATTTAATATATTGTTCATTTGCAGCAACTGCCTGTTCTAATATCTCATTTTTTTGAATAATAAGTTTTATTTTATCAGTAACATCAAAACCAGATTCTTTACGTAAGTTTTGAACTCTATTTACTAACTCTCTTGCATTTCCTTCTTTACGTAATTCATCGGTAATTGTTACATCTAACGCTACTGTTAAATTTCCTTGGTTTGAAACAAGCCAACCTTCAATATCTTGCGATGAGATTTCCACTTCATTAAGTTCTAAAAATACAACATTTTCATTTACTTTTATAGATATTCCTCCTTGTTTTTCAACAATCGCAATGTCATTCTGAGTTAATTTTTGAATTGCTTCTCCAACAAACCTCATCTCTTTCCCAAACTTAGGCCCAAGTACTTTAAAATTAGGCTTTATTGTTTTAACCAAGATTCCAGAAGCGTCGTCAATTAACTCAATTTCCTTCACATTTACTTCCGATTTTATTAAGTTTTCAACAGCTAAAATCTCTTCTCTTTCTTCATTATTCAAAACAGGAATCATAATTCGCTGTAATGGTTGACGAACTTTTATCATTTCTTTTTTTCGTAATGATAAAACCATTGATGATATTTTTTGAGCCTGTTGCATTTTTCGCTCTAACTTACTATCAATCAAACTTTCATCACATGTTGGAAATGTTGCCAAATGTATGGATTCAAAATTTTCTTTTCCAGAAACATTTGTTAAATCTTTATAAAGATTATCCATGAAAAACGGCGCAATTGGAGAAGCTAGTTTTGCAACTGTTACCAAACAAGTATACAAAGTTTGGTATGCAGAAATTTTATCTTGCCCATATTCTCCTTTCCAAAAACGTCTTCTACTTAAACGAACAAACCAGTTACTAACGTATTCTGATACAAATTCTTGAATTGCTCTTGCTGCTTTTGTTGGTTCGTAATCTTCATAAAATTTTTCAACATTTTTAACCAATGTATTTAATTCAGATAATACCCAACGGTCAATCTCTGGTCTCTCTTCAATTGCAATTTCATCTTCCGCATAAGTGAAACTATCTAAATTGGCATACAATGAGAAGAATGAATAAGTATTGTATAATGTTCCAAAGAATTTTCTTCTCACTTCATCAATTCCTTCAATATCAAATTTTAAGTTATCCCACGGATTTGCATTTGAAATCATATACCAACGTGTAGCATCTGCACCATATTTTTCCATTGTTTCAAACGGATCAACAGCGTTTCCTAAACGTTTCGACATTTTTTTACCTTCCTTATCTAAAACCAATCCGTTAGAGACTACATTTTTATATGCCACAGAATCAAATACCATTGTTCCAATTGCGTGTAATGTATAAAACCAACCTCGTGTTTGGTCTACTCCTTCTGCAATAAAATCAGCTGGAAAGAATTTTTTTTCATCAATTAGTTCTTTATTTTCAAACGGATAATGCCATTGTGCATAAGGCATTGATCCAGAATCAAACCAAACATCAATTAAATCTGATTCTCGTTTCATTGGTTTTCCAGAAGGTGAAACTAAAATAACTACATCAACTATATTTTTATGTAAGTCAATTTTATCATAGTTCTCTTCGCTCATATTACCAACCTCAAAATCTGCAAAGATATCAGCTTTCATAAACCCTGCGTTAACAGCACGTTGCATTTCAGCTTTTAATTCTTCAACAGAACCAATGATTATTTCTTCAGTTCCATCTTCAGTTCTCCAAATTGGTAATGGAATTCCCCAATAACGTGAACGAGATAAATTCCAATCATTTGCATTTTTTAACCAGTTTCCAAAACGTCCTTCTCCAGTTGATTTTGGTTTCCAATTAATGGTATTATTCAAGTCAAACATTCTATCTCGCTTGTCTGTAACTTTTATAAACCAAGAATCTAGTGGATAGTATAATATTGGCTTATCTGTTCTCCAACAATGCGGATAACTATGGCGATACTTTTCTACATGAAAAGCTTTATTTTCTTCTTTTAATTGTATTGAAATTTCTACATCAAGTGAACGCTCTGGCGCTTCACCTTCATTATAATATTCGTTCTTTACATACTTTCCAGCATATTCACCCATATGTTTAGTGAATCTTCCTTGTAAATCTACTAAAGGAACTGGATTTCCATTATCGTCTAACACCAACATTGGCGGAACTTCAGGATTTGCTTGTTTAGCAACCATAGCATCATCTGCACCAAAAGTTGGAGCAGTATGCACAATTCCTGTACCATCTTCAGTAGTTACAAAATCACCTGCAATAACTCTAAAAGCATTTTCAGGATTTTGATATGGAAGTGTATATGGTAATAATTGTTCGTAACGACATTCTAATATATCTGCTCCTTTAAATTCTTTTATAACTATAAATGGAATTTTCTTATCATTCTCTTTATATTCTGAAAGTTGAGCTTCGTTTTCAACAACAAAGAATTTTTTTGAAAATTGTTTTCCAACTAAGTTTTTAGCTAAAATTACATTTATTGGTTCAAATGTGTATTGGTTGAAGGATTTTACAACAACATAATCAATCTTCTTCCCAACAGTTAAAGCTGTATTGGAAGGCAAAGTCCAAGGTGTTGTTGTCCAAGCTAAAAAATGAATATCACCATCTATTTCTTGAAGAAAATCAGGTAATGTATTTTTTACAGCTTTAAATTGAGCAACCGCAGTTGTATCAGTTACGTCTTGGTAAGTCCCTGGTTGGTTTAATTCGTGTGAACTTAATCCTGTACCTGCTTTTGGCGAATATGGTTGAATCGTATATCCTTTATAAATCAAGTCTTTTTTGTACAATTGCGCCAACAACCACCAAACGGTTTCCATATATTTTGGCTTATAGGTTACATATGGATCTTCCATATCAACCCAATGTCCCATTTTAAGCGTTAAATCTTCCCAAATATCTGTGTAACGCATTACTGCTGTTCTACAGGCATCATTATATTCTTCAACAGTAATTTTTTTACCAATATCTTCTTTGGTAATTCCTAATTCTTTTTCAACACCTAATTCAATTGGCAAACCGTGCGTATCCCAACCTGCTTTACGTTTTACCTGAAAGCCTTGTAAAGTTTTATAACGACAAAAAATGTCTTTTATAGCACGTGCCATAACGTGATGAATTCCTGGCAATCCATTTGCTGAAGGAGGTCCTTCAAAAAATATAAATGGCTTATTTTCATCTCTAGTGCTTATACTTTTTTCGAAAATATGCTCTTCTTCCCAAATCGCTAAAGTTTCTTCTGCTACTTTAGTGAGGTTCAATCCCTTATATTCTCTAAATTTTTTACTCATTTTATGCCTTTAAATCAATTAGGTCGCGAAATTACGTATTTTCTTGAAAATATCATTTCATATATTGTAAAATATTTTATACTTAAAACCTTAAAATAACTAGTTTTATTATAAGTTTACAATTGTAACTATTTTAAGCAAAAATATGGTGCAACAAATTATTTCAAATTCATATAAAAACGCAAAAAGAATTCCACTGAATTCTAACTCTAAATTTATATTTTTTAGTGATGTTCATAGAGGTGATAATAGCTACGCTGACGATTTTGCTGACAATAGAAATATTTATTACCATGCCTTACGTAATTATTACGAAAATGATTTTAGCTATATTGAATTAGGTGATGGAAATGAACTATGGAAAAATCATAATTTTAAAGATATTTTTGAAGCACATAAAAACATTTTTATGCTTTTAAGAGAGTTTCATCTAAAAAATAGATTGCATATGATTTGGGGAAATCATGATATGGTTCTAAAATCTCCTAAAAGAACTGAAAAAAATTTAGGTTCCTATTTTGATGAAGTTACTTCAACAACTAAAGAGTTGTTAAGTGGTTTAATTTATGATGAAGGAATTATTTTAGAAGTTGAAGGTTTTGCTAAAAACATTTTTTTAATTCACGGACATCAAGCAGATTTTTACAACTATATTTTATGGAAATGGGGACGCTTCTTGGTGAGAGTTTTATGGAAACCTCTTCAAATTGTTGGTATAAAAGACCCAACAAGCCCTGCTAAAAATTTTAAAGAATTGATTAAAGTTGAACGCCGTTTAAAAAAATGGATTTTAGCGAATAATAACCAAATGATTATTGCTGGTCATACACACAGACCTCGTTTCCCTAATCCGAATGAATTGCCTTATTTTAATGATGGTAGCTGTGTTCATCCAAGAGCTATTACAGGAATTGAAATTGAAAACATGCAATTATCATTAATAAAATGGCATACAATTTCAAAAAGAGATGGAACTTTACAAATTATAAAAACGGTTTTAAAAGGGCCTCAACCTATTTCTGACTATTTAAAATAAAAAGCGCCTCAAATTTAAATTTGAGACGCTCTTACTAATATTGGGGTTAAGTGTTTTTAACCCTTATTCATTTTAATTTTTTTTTGACTTATGTATTAATCTACAAGTTAGTCATAAAATTCATAAAAACCTTATAATCCTCGTTCTTTTTGAATTTGCTCATACGCTTTTTGAACTTGTTTAAATTTCTCTTCAGCGCCTTTTACGTGCTCATCACCTAAATGTTGCAATTTATCTGGGTGGTATTTTTTAGCCATTTTCCTATAAGCTGCTTTAACTTCATCATTAGAAGCCGTTTTCTCAATTTCTAAAATTAAATAAGAACTTTCAGAACTATCATAAAACATCGCTTTTATAGATTCAAAATCATACTGATTTATATATAAATAACCAGCAATTATTTTTATTGAATTTATTTCAGCTTCAACAACAACTCCATCAGATTTTGCTATTCCAAATAGAAAGTGAATTAATTGTAAACGTGAGGCATGAGTCAAATTTTGACGAATTTGTTCAGAAATTTGTCGTGTTGAAACTTTATTATTCTTAATAAAAATCTTAAATAATTTAAATGCGTTATTAGCTCTTTCTTCGCCATACATTTTTTTAAAATGGTTTCTAACATAAGCTAATTCTCTTTCATCAGTTCTTCCATCAGCTTTAATTACTATAGACGACAAAAGCAATAAACTAATTTCAAAATCACCAGATTGAGTTGTTCTACTAGAATCCATATAAGATTTAGCTTTTTCAACATCACCTTTCGTAAACCCATCAAGTAAATTTCCAACCGCATATCCTAAAATACTTCCAATTGGCCCTCCCAATGTAAATCCTAATCCAGCTCCAAGCCATTTAATAAAGTTTGCCATATTTTTAATTTAATTTGCAAATATACATTCATTTGTTAGGATGATAAAAGTTGAAAGCACTTCAATTGTTAAAATAATTATAAACTTAGTAGTACTTTCAATAATTAAAATTTGTGTTTCGTCATTTCTTATTTAATCTATTATATTTGCCGTTATAAATAGTATAACTAAAAAAATCAAAAATATGTATCCACCAGAATTAGTAAAACCAATGCAAGCCGAATTAGAAAATTCAGGTTTTAAATCGTTACATTCAGCTTTAGAAGTTGACGAAGCATTAAAAAAAGAAGGAACAACTTTAGTTGTTGTAAATTCGGTATGTGGTTGTGCAGCTGGGACTTGTCGTCCGGGCGCTGTTGCATCGCTACAATCAGGTAAAGTACCAACAAATTTAGTAACCGTTTTTGCGGGTGTAGATGCTGAAGCTACAGGAAAAGTACGTGAACATATGATTCCATTTCCTCCTTCATCACCTGCAATTGCATTATTTAAAGATGGTGTGTTAGTTCATATGTTAGAACGTCACCATATTGAAGGTAGATCTGCTGAGGTTATTGCTTCAAATTTAGCTGGAGCTTACGAAGAGTTTTGTTAAATTATTATTTCTTTTGAAATGATAAAAAACATAACATATATTATAAAAACGATTGCTCTTTTGGCAATCGTTTTTGGTTGTTCAAATAATTCTGAAACTAGTAAAGAAGAAGAAAAACTTGAATTAGATAGTTTAAAAACTGAAATTGAACAAATAGCCGCAACTGGGATTTGTTCTGAAAATTCAGATTGTACTTATATTGCCTTTGGCAGTAAACCTTGCGGTGGCCCAGAGGTTATTTAGTTTATAACACTTCCATTAATGTTGATTTACTAAAGGTAAAAGTTGAAATTTACAACCAAAATGAAACTGCTTTTAACATAAAATGGGGAATTATATCAGACTGTAAGGCTGAAACTCCGCCTACAAGTGTTGATTGCGTAAATGGAGATTGTGTAGCAATTTATTAAAATTATTTTTTGAAATCCGTTCTATTAAAAGCAGATTTTATATTTTTAAAAAATGGAAAAACAACAAATAATTTCTAATACTGAAGCTTTTGTAAAATCGTCTTTAGAACATGCAGAAGGTGGTCATGATTGGTTTCACATTTTACGCGTTTGGAACAATGCTAAGTTAATTTCAAAACATGAAAATGTTAATATATTTATTGTTGAATTGGGTGCTTTATTACACGATATTGCAGATTCAAAATTTCACAATGGAGATGAAACTATTGGTCCAAAAGTAGCACGTGAATTTTTAGAAAGTCAACTTGTTGAAGAATCTGTAATAATTCATATTGAAAAAATTATTAGTCATATTTCTTATAAGGGTGGAAATTTTGAACAAAAATTTACTTCTCCAGAACTAGAAGTTGTTCAAGATGCCGACAGATTAGATGCTATTGGCGCAGTTGGAATTGCGCGTTGTTTTAATTATGGTGGATTTAAAAATAGACCATTATACAATCCTGAAATTGCTCCAAAACTAAATCAAACTAAAGATGAATATAAAAACTCTAAAGCACCAACTATCAATCATTTTTACGAAAAATTATTGTTGTTAAAAGACAGAATGAACACAAAATCTGGTAAAAAAATCGCCGAAGAACGTCACCAATATATGGAAATTTTTCTTCAGCAGTTTTACAATGAATGGGATGGTGAAAAGTAAAAAAAATCAGATTGTAACAGCACGTTTTCCTTTATATTTCAATTAAAATATTTTTGGATTATTGACTTCAATAATTTTCCATCAATAGGTTTTGAAATATAATCATTACATCCTACTGATAAAGCTTTTTCTCTATCTCCTGCAAAACCGTAGGCAGTTTGCGCAATGATAATAACATCTTTATTAAATTGCCTTATTTGTTGGGTGGCACTATAGCCGTCCATTACAGGCATTTTTATGTCCATCAAAATTAAATCTATATCAGGATTATTTCGGCAAACTTCAATGGCTTCAAGTCCATTCATCGCTTTTATAATTTCACTACTTATACTATCCACTGTGATTGCAATTAGTGAACTGGAAGTTTCATCATCTTCAACAATTAAAATTTTTAACCCAACAGCTTCAGAAGAATCATACTTATTTAGTTTATTTGATGCTAACTCAGTATCAATACTATGTACTTCTTTTTGTTTAGCATTACATGGTAACGTAAAATAAAAAGTACTTCCTTTTCCTTCTTGGCTTTCAACCCATATTTCACCACCAAGTGTTTCTACATAAGCTTTAGTAATTGACAACCCTAATCCTGCACCTTGATGCGCCATTTTATCGGAAATATCCGCCTGAATAAACCGTTCAAAAATAGCTTCCCGTCGATCTTTAGGAATTCCAATTCCGCTATCTTTTACGTAAAACTCAAGATTCCCATCCCTTTTATTAATACCAAATTCTATTGAACCTTCATTGGTATATTTAATTGCATTTTTAACAAGATTTGTTAAAATGGCAAATAATTTTTCTCGGTCGGTTATAATATTAGCTTCTTTTGGCAGTAGTTTGTTTTTAAACAATAATGTCAACCCTTTAGCTTCAACTTCTTGTTTAAAAAACGTATAAATATATTCTATTTGTTCATTTACATTCGATTCATTCAAATTAACTTCCATTAAACCAGCTTCTATTTTCGAAATATCCACAATATCATTGATAATATTAAGCATTCTGACACCACTTTTCTCAATTATCTCTATGAATTTTTGTTGCTGGTCACCTGACAGGTTAGGGTTTTTAAGGAGTCCTGAAAAACCTAAAATACCATTCATTGGTGTACGTATTTCGTGACTCATATTGGCAAGGAATGCTGATTTTAAACGATCACTTTCTTGGGCTTGTTCTTTGGCTTTAATTAATTCTATTTCTTTTTCCTTGGTCTTTGTAATATTCCGAATCACTCCAATCAAATATCTATTCCCATTATTATCTATAAATCTTGTCTTACGGGTTGAAATTATTATTGTTTTACTTCCTCTAGCAGTAAGTAACTCTTCATTTATATTTTCATTTCCGTCCTTTAACACTTGCCTATCAATTTTCAGAAAGTTTTCCTGTTCTTCAGGTAACACATCTTCGGCTAGTGTTTTTCCAATTATTTCACTTTTAGATAATCCAAATATTTTACAAAAAGCTTCATTAACAAGAAGTAATCTACTATGTTCATCTTTCACGAATATAGGGTCGCCAATATTGTTAATTATATTATCAAGATATTTTTTACTTTCTTCTGTTTTTTTAGTAGCTACACTAATTTTATACCTTAGTAAAGCTATAAAGACAATCAAGATTAGTACAAATACTAATACTAAATAAATTACTTTTTGCAACCATTGTGGAAACACCTCAATTGAGTCAACTTTATCATGTGACCATTTTTGTAGTGCAATGTTAAAAACAGAATTTCTATCATGTTTCCAATTATTAAGGTATTCATTTAAAAGTTTCAGTAACTCGCCATTTGCATCTTTTTTTACAGTAAAAAAGATATCAAAAGGATTAAAAACAATTCCGCTTGAACGAAGTTTATATTCTTTAAATTTAGGAGCTCCAAATGTATTGTTTATGACACCCGCATCTACTTTACTAGATGAAATTAAATTGAATACTTCTTCAAAATCGGTAGTTTCAGTAAACTCACAGTTTATTGAAAGTTTGGTAGTAAGTTGCTTTAAATATGCTCCATTAAAGTCACTTTTCATTATAGCAATTGTTTTGCCTTCTAAATCTAATATTCCATTAATTTCAGAATTAGATTTTACGTAAACTTCCCCCCAAACGGTTAATAAAGGTAAAGTTGAATAATCCATAAAACTCGAACGCTCTTCAGTAAAGGCTACACTCGTAAGCATATCAACTTCACCATTTTTAATACGCTGAAGCCCCTCATCCCAAGAGCCAAAAACATAAACAAACTTTTTATTTTCCTTTTCAGCAAGTTCATTTAAAGCATCAACATAGAACCCTTTAACTTCCCCATCAGTATCTTGAAAAATTCCTGGATAGAAATTAAATGCGCCTACTTTAACAACTTCCTGTGCGTTTATATTTGTAATTATTATTAGGAAAAAAAATATTATTTTTTTCATATATCAAATTGAATAAAAAAGAGATGGTTTTCTGTTTACTCCCATCTCTAAAAACTAATTTTTACAATATCATTTTTACAAATATAAATTTATGAAATTTATACTTAAATCTTGTGATAATTATCATAATAAGCACAAGCCAATAAAAGGCTAAAAATTGATTATGAATTGTTTAAAATAAGAATACACAGAAGAACAAGACCAATATTTGCGAACTTTACTTTCGCAGTTTTAAAATGAATAGAATGAAAATTTGTGTTTTTCTAGTTTATCCTAATTCTATAAATAAATGTTAAAAGAAAATCAAGAAAATATTTCAATTAATAGTTTTCTTA